>JBFMFP010000060.1:0-7433 GCA_040751885.1 Nanobdellota archaeon | reverse complement strand
CTTCTTTTTGATTTTCCGTATAAAAGTCATGTTATGTATAAGTTATACACAACAAATATATAAACTTTTCGATTTTTCGACGAGAAAATTTGTTGTGTATAAAATCTTAGCTTAATTCAGGTAATTACCACTAAAAATTATTAGACATAATGTCGTTATGTCCCCTCGGCTTTACGCCGAGGTGCGAACGTAGTGAGCAAGTTCGGTGTAGGGCACGTTAATAGTTTTACCGTGTTCAGTTAAGGGCAAAAACAATTATATTTTTAGTACCAGTTAAAGATTCTCTCGTTTGTTGAGTTAAAGAAGTCGTTGGGGGCAATCTCAGTATTTGAATCGTTTTTCGTACTCTTTGTGGTCAAACCATTCCAGAATGATATTTACAATTTTCAATTCATCACTTTCAATAGTGTACACCAACCGCCAAGCACTTGGTAAATCGTATTTCCATAGATTAGTTATGTTGTATTCTTGAACGTATTTTCTTGGCCACAGTTTCTTAGGGATTTTGATACCACAAGTAGGATTTTGTTTTAAATCGTCCATAGCCCTGTTAATGAATTTGTATAGCTGCTTATCTTCAAATTTTCCCTCGTTAAGACGTTCAAAGAGTTCTTTCAACTTTTGTGAAATAAAGGCTATGTGGATTTGTTTGTTGTTCATCGTACAATCAAGTTCTCTCTAATGAGCTTTTTAATTCTTTCTGGGTTGAAAGTCCAAATAACGCAACCCTCTTTGTCAATAAGAATTTTTCCAGATTGTTCAAGGTAGTCCAAAATTACTTGGAAAGTTTGATACATCATTTTTTTAGGAAGTTTTTTCCAGAGCTGGTATTTACCACATTCCTGGCTGTATTTTTGGATCGTTTCTTCTACCATAAAGACGGATTCCAATGTTGGGCTGTGTAAAATGGTTGCTTGTTCCATATTATATAAGTGTATATAAGAACATATATTTAAAGCTTTCGCTTGTTTTTGTCCAATTTTGAGGGAATTTCTCCCTGTTTCCACAGATAGTTAAATGTGGATAAGTTACTTTTGGTTATTTCCTCATTGTCAATAAGAACAGCATAATAAGGTTCTGACCAGACAAAAATAGCAGTTTTTTTGCCCCAGAGCATCTGGGTAGTTGAAGAGATTAAGTGCTCTGGGATAAAACGATAATCTTCATTTTTGCCGATAAAGAAATCATCTTTTTTTCTTGCTAAGATTTTTCCAAGTAGTTTTAGCTTTTCTGCACGTTTTACAAAAACAGTATTTTCTAATTTAAAGATAGAGCAGGCTTCTTGTGCTCCGCCTAAAATATAGTATGGTTTTTCATCTTTAAGAATCATTTTTAGGATGGTGTTTATTCCCTCTCGTCCACGATAAACTTCTACTTTTGTTTCTGGAATAAGCTGCTTTTGTCTGGCTTTAAGCTCGGGGAGGATCTTTTGGTAGTCCTGCTCTTTTTGCTGTAGGTCTTTAAGAATGGTTTCGGGATCAGAAGCAGAAAAATATTTGACATTGTTTTTGATTATGTAAGAAGCAAGCCCTCTTTCTATTAATCTATTAACAATCTGGTACATGTGAACTCTGCCTAATCCTGTTCTTTCGGCTAATTTTGTGGCCGTAGATTCACCCAAATCCAAGAGGGCAAGGTAAGTTTTAACTTCCTGTTCTTCCAGTCCTAATTTTTGTAAAGTAGCCGTTATCTCGGTCATAAGTTGTTGATTATTGCGGTTCTTTTTAAAGTTTTCTATTTGTTGTCACAAAATTACAACAAAAATTTAAATAATGGTGGCAATACCACTGTTGAGTTAAGAAAGAAATATGAGAAAAAGAAAATGACACTCACAGAAAAATTAGAGAAATTTGCAGTAACAGCGACATTATTGGTGGTCTAAATTTTGTCGGCGGGCTTGGCTATATAGTGTGCCAAAGTATAGGCGGACTAAGATTGGATTGTAGAGAAGCAACAGCGAATCCCATAAATTGTGTTGACTACGAAAGTGATGAACAAAGAAAGCAAGCTTATACTGAGCAAAAGAAACGAATGTACAAAGCAGAAAAAGCAGTTGGGAAATACTTAATTTATACTTCGTCTCCCCCATTACTACTTGGTCTTTTGTTATCTGGTACGGGAGGTTATTTGAGAAGAAGGAGGAAAAATGACATCGAGCAAAATTGAACAAAAAATAGCTGAAATAGAGCAAAGAAGCCCAATCAAATTGGAAGGGTTTTGGAGTTCAGCAAAGTTTGATCTTCAGTGTTTATGTGCCCATGAACTTGATGAAGTAGAGGCAGTTGTAGGACATCGTAATGGTGGAAGAATGGGATCTTCTTTATACTGCGTAAACAGGAGGGGTGAGTTGGTGTATAAGTGTTGGCCATTATCCAGCCCGTTAAGGAAGATAGAACTAAATCCTCTTAAAGATAATTTAATACAACCAGTTATGGGAGCAGGATTTTTTGGCGGTATAACTGTTCTAGGTACTCGCGGAGATTTGGAATATACACTTCTCATGGCTGGACTCGGTGCAGCTAGTGGCGCATTAGCATCAATAGCAGGTTACTTTAAAGACAGAGAAATTAAGCGAACATATGAGAGATATGTTCAGCAAAGAGAATAGTTCTTTGAGATTGCCCCCATTACAGTTTAGTTTTCCGTTAACGAGAGAGCCTACATTTAGTTTTACGTTCTTTGTTTTTGCCCTGCGTAGATTAGCGTCAGCGATTCAGAGTGCCCGGAACCGAATTGGACATAATGTCGTTAAGTTGCCTCGGCTTTATGCCGAGGTCAACCCGAACAACGTGAGGGTTGAAGTTATGACGCAGGAACCAGCATTACATAGCAGTTTAACACTTACAGTTTAGTAGCGTTTTGGGGTTTTCCGTCTTAAGTTGTTAGATTTAAAGTGTATGATAAAGGGTGTTTTGGCTAAATTTTGGCTGTTTTCCAAAGATACTCAAAATAGTTTTTGTAGGATTCGTATACTGCTTTGTGTTCGATAAGGATACCTACTGGATTTTCCACCCACATAACCAAGGCAACTTTTCCATCAAAAATATAGGTAGAAACCGAAGAATTAAATTCTCGAGGAATATATTTAATCTTTGTAAGTGGTATTTTTGTCGGCTTAATTTTAATATTGGCAACAATTCTCATTTTGATTTTTCTTGCAACTCTTTCTTTATCCCATTTAGGGTAATCGTAGGGTAAGAATTCTTTAATTTTGTACTCGGCACCAAAATCTAGTATTTCTGTTTTGGAATTAAGCATTTCCTGGAGTATTGTTTTTATTCCTGGAAGTCCAGCATAACTATGAACTTCCTGTTTTTCTTTGGCCATCTGGAAATCAAGCATCAGCTCTGGGATGATTTTTTTGGCTTCTTCTAGCTCTGCTTCTTTAGTTTCAATCCTCTCTTTGATCTTTTCGGGAGATGCAACTTCAAACAGTAGTTTATTGGCTTTGGTTATTTGGCTGATTAGGGCTTTTTCTGCAAGCCCTCTTAATGCGTCATACACCGAAACCCTGTGAACGCCAGATTTTCTGGAAATTTCATTAGCCGACGCTGAGCCTAATTTAAGGAGTGTTAAATAGCACTTTGCCTCATTGGGGCTAAGTCCAGCTTTTTCTAATTGTTCTTGTTTCATCTAATGGTATGATTTTGGTGCAGGTTTTTAAACTTTTCTAATTTGTTGTAGGGTAGATTACTACAATTATTTAAATAGAAGGTATTGTTACTACCAAATAAATAAAACTGATAAAGGTAAACAAAATGGAGCCAATGAGAAAAATGGATGTAAAGCCATACGGTTCAACGCTAAAGGATAAGTTGTACTATGCTTTGGAAGGGCTGACCAATTGGAATGACTATGTGACGGGTTGTTTTTGGTTTGTTCCGGCATTAGCTACGTTGGGTGGTGCTCTTGTGCTGGCAGATCGTCTTAATGAAAAAGCACGGAATTATGCCAGGCAAAGATTAAGGGAAACCACTGGTGAACAAAATCCATTTGTTGGTTCGGTTGGAATAGAAAATGTAATTAATACTTATATAGGAGGTAAATCAAAATGACAAACTTAGAAACTAGAACAGTGTTAATGTTTAGAGATGGTGCCAGAGAATGGGAGAGAAGTTATCAAGGCTTATTAACTCTTCAAGAAGGAGATACAATTAATGTAATAAGAACCTCTGAAAACTTTCCCATTTCGCCAGGAGATTACCGAATACAAAAAGGTTCAATTCCAAATCAAATGAGTATAGCTCTTGATGAAACAAAGCCTGATAATATTTACAGGTATTTTGTATGTGAGAAACTATCTAAATAGAGATTATGGGGGTAGACAAAATGAAAGCCAAAAACCAAAGTGTAAGCGATCTGTATAGTAGGTTATCTATTTGCAGTCAGGCAAGCATACTGCATTCAACTTCAAGTAGAATAGAACACGATGCATTTATCGAAGAAGCACAAGAGATGATTGCACCAGGATCGTTAGGAATGATTAGCGATGATTATAGGTTCCATGGCAGAAGTTATGAGGATCTTGATATGAGAGGCATTAAAAGTGTGATTGAATTAACTCAGCAAGGTCCTGTATATTTTGCACTTTCTTATGTCCCAGCAGATAAAGTTAAAGGGCCCTATTGTGGGAATTCTATGACTAAGCTCCATGTTTACTCTAGTGATGGCGGAGTTAGTAGGGCAAGAGAATTGCTCGAACATTTTAAAACTAGAAAATTCCAATGGATTGTACTTTCACGCCACAGACATAAAAGGACTTTAGAAGATAGCTTTTAATATAGCCAAAACGCCCGTAGTTAGTTAGATAGACGGAACTCCCCCCTCGTCAGCGTTGGCAAAAATTTGAGAGAGCGCAAGCGAACCGTTTATCCCTCCGTTATGTCTAGTTGCGAAGCCAATTAGTCAGTTTCTTTTTCGTCGATAAACGAAAGCACCAATGATCAGATTTTCAGCGTAGCCCGAAGCTTTCCCGACAGAGTTCGCTTGAGCTTTGTATGTGAAAGCAAGAACGACATCGGGAAAGTCGCCAGAGGCAAATAAAAAATTACGCATAACGACGTTAACTTCCCCCGACTTTATGTCGGGGTCGGAGCGTTAGCGACGAAGTTTCTAATTCTCCGTGCAGAAAGGGCTTGACGTAGTGTAGGTAGTAGTTTAGAGGGGCAGGGTTAGTTTGAGGTATTTTCTATCGGTGAAATCAATAGTTGCTCTTTTTCAAATCTAAATCTTTTCTGACTTTGTCATAATATTTATGGTCTCCTAAATGGAATTCAATATACACAGAATTCTTTACTTTCACAAAAAGAATACGATATTCTGTATTACCAATACTGAAAGGGTAACGAAACGTGAGAAGTTCATTAACTGTCCATTCTTTATATGGCTTCTTGGAACCGATGGTTATTGGTTCAATTTTTCTGTCAACAATTTCTTTAACCCAGGAATAAATCTTCTCCGCTTTGATTTCTGTGAGAAGAGCAACAATTTCCTCAAAGTTTTTTCCCAAAAATTCCACTTTATAATCTTGGGAGATACTCACTTCTATTTTCCTCTTGAATTCATTGGGATCAACCATGTGCTATACCTCTGGTAATCCCGTGGGTTAATTCATATAAAAAGCTTTGTGCTGAATATTCTTGTAAATCTTTGTAGAATCCGGATTGGGTATAGAAGAAGCGCTTGATATAAGATGGTTTAGCATTTTTGTGCATTATAGCAGGAAGCTCCTGTTTAACGTATTCCATTATTTTTCGGTAATCCTTGAAAGAATTTATTTTCTCAGCGAGTTGGAATGTGTCCAGTACCTCACCAGTTTTAAAGTACTCGGTATAAAGAATGAGAAAACGGATATTTTTATGAATTTTGTCTTTTTGGTTAAGTAAGGTTGGAATTGCTTCATTAATCACAGACCAATAATCAGAAAGAGTGACTTTGAGAGGTTTTATAGGCAGAAGATTTTTAGCAACACAGCTTTTGGAGATTGAGTGATAGAACAGGGAGTATAAGTCGTTAAAGTCAATAGTGGTTATTTTGACTTTTTTGTTTTTGATGATAACATTTTCTTTAGACCTCGTTATGATAAAAATGTCAATATCTTTGTATTTCTCTTTATAGAGGAAAGAGCCGGTAATAAAGCAGTGTTTAGTAGGAATTTGAGCTAAAATCGTCTCAGCTTCTTCCAAACGTTCTTTGAGGAATTGTTCGTTGTGCGGGTTATAGATTATCATATGTTACTTAAAATATACCAAATATATAAATTTTTCCATTGTTAGGGCATATTATATAAAATAAGTAACAATATCTAAAAGTAGTCTGCCGCCACGAAGGCGGCGTGTTGAGTTAAGTGTTGAAAATTTTACGAGGGGCAGGATCAGGTTATGTTTTAACTTTGAAGAGACGAAAGCTTTAAAAAGGGGTGGTTATCTTACATAATAAAATGTCTCATCGAGAACTTACGGAAGCGGACTATACTGGTACTAGAAAGCCAAACTTTATGGAAGCGTGGCAGGTAGATGGAGCTTTATTACACGCATCTGTAGATTATGAATTGCTCAAAAAGCATTGTGATACTCAAAAAGGTCTTACGCATATTGTAACCGCTTGTACTACTAGGGATCAATTTAATCCATTATCCAAGCGTATAAAGAAGAGTGGCAAAAGGGTGCAGGAATATAACTACCCTCAAATCTCTAACGAGGCTTTCCGGGAAGAATATTTCCGTTGGTCTTTTGCTGGAGGGAGAGGTAGTAAAAACAGAGGCACAGGACTGGGTGGTATTTTACTGGATGATATTGAGGGCTATCTTCTTGAAACAAAGATTATCCCCTATGGGCGTGTTTTCGGCAGACCATCATTGCCTCTCGTTTCGCTGGATGAGACCTTAGCTGTCGAGATGGGGGAGGTAATCCATCGCTGGTCTAATAAAGAAATTGCTGAAGTTGTTTACACCTGTGGCATTGCTTTTGGTGGACATACACAGCAGCACTCTTTAGTATTTGGAAAACGTATCGACAACAGAACAGGTAAGTTAGTGCGACAGCCGCAAGAGCGTATGGGTCTTCACTTAAGCGATATTATCTCCTATCGCCTATTGCAACGCAAGAATCAGGAAATATTAGATGCTTTGAAGCAAAAGAATCTGGAGAAGGTTCCAAAAGTAAATTGGCCTGCTGAAGATGGTGTTTACCAAGTCGTCCAAGTTGGAATAAACGGCATGCCGTATTTGCGATTTGGTCGGCAGCAGGAACATGCTTCTATTTTGGAAGAGCTTTTGACAGCGTTAGAAATCCCCTATAGTAGAATGGTATGTATTAAGCTTTAGAGGATAGCTCTTAATTCTTTGTACGGGTTCAGCCCTTGCAACCTCCAAGTGCCAAACAAACTCATCATAATCTGAGTATTCCTCTTTCCCTGCTCCGATCTCAGACACC
>JBFMFP010000059.1:0-7545 GCA_040751885.1 Nanobdellota archaeon | reverse complement strand
TAATCCGATGTCAAACATTTGTATCACCTCAATTGTTTTTTATAGGGCAACAGTGCTCAGCAGAAAGATTTTTCCGAGCACTAAGCCATAGCAACATTCAAAGAATTCACATACCAGACTGCGCTCTGCGCTCTCCTTACGATTTTTATACTCCTTTCGGTCGTTAAAAATCTTCAGTCGGGGCATTTAACAGGCACCATACGTTAACTTCAATTTTTTGCCACCTTTCACTTTATGACGCTTACGTTACTTCTGATGAACTTTACGAGATTGGCACCTACGCCAACGAATGTAACAACGGAAGAATTATTGACGAGGAGGGGCGTTTTCGACGAAATTACCATCCCTCACTGGACATTCACAAAAGAAAAAGCCGACAAAAAATTAAGCAGGTATTATGTTTCATAATTAATGTATTATGGTACTGGCTGCTTAAACAAAGCCTACAAAGATGACCTTTGCTGGTTGCACAACAAAAAATTATCAGATAAAACAATTATCAGATAAAATCTTAACAAAACTATTTTAAATAAGGTCCTTTCTTCCTTTCTTTAATGACTGAACTGCAACAAATCCCTTCTACAGAAAACATTGAATTCAAACAGGCTTTTATAGACAGATATTCCAAGCTTACGGACTGGGAACTGTTCAAGAGATATTCTTTGTCTTTCCTGCGCAGAAGCATACGCATCAACACCCTGCTGACTACTGTAAAAGAAACCAAAAAGAGCATAGAAGAGAAAGGCTGGAAGCTTGAGCAAATACCCTGGTGTAAGGAAGGATTCTGGATTGAGCATCAAGGTATAGGAGAAGAAAAAAGAAGGGATACAGGCAATCTTCTTGAGCACCATCTCGGTAAAATTTACGTGCAGGAAGCAGCATCAATGCTCCCTCCGCTGGTATTAAAGCCAAAAGCGGGAGAGCTGGTTTTAGATATGTGTGCATCCCCGGGAAGCAAAACCACGCAGATGGCTGCAATGATGAAAAACAAAGGCCTGATTGTTGCCAATGACTATAAAGGGGAACGCTTACAGCCGCTGGGAATTAACCTGCAGAGAAGCGGGCTGACCAATTCAGTAATAACGCTTATGCATGGAAGCAGTTTCCGCAACTTTCAGTTTGATAAAATTCTTGTTGACGCACCTTGTTCTGGTACAGGAACGATAAGAAAAAGCCTGAAAACGATACGGATCTGGAATCCGTCCATGATTTCCAAAATTGCCCGACAGCAGAAGTACCTGCTGGAAAATGCCTTTAACAACTTAAAGCCGGGCGGGGAGCTTGTTTATTCAACATGTTCGCTGGAGCCGGAAGAAAACGAAAGCGTCGTCAGTTCCCTGCTGGATAAATACGAAAACGCCAAGATTGCCAAAGTTAAGCTGCCGGGTTTAAAAACATCCCTCCCTGTGACGGAATTTAACGGCGAGAAATACAATCAGCAGGTTAAATCTGCATTAAGAATCTGGCCGCAGGACAATGACACGGAAGGGTTCTTTGTTGCTAAAATAAAAAAACTCACATAAATCTCTCCAATTCTAATTAAAAATCACCCACAAACAAAGACAATTAAACCAAGACATTAACACAAACCAATATTTTTATATATATGCTCCCAAACACTACAGGCTATGGAAGTCGGCGGGCAGGCAGTGGTTGAGGGAGTAATGATGCGCAACAAGGAAAAGTTCGCCGTGGCCATGCGCCTTCCCAACGGGAAAATAAAAGTCAAAAAAGAAAAAAACAGCTCTTTTCCCAAAATATTCAATGTTTTTTTTCTGCGCGGTATTGTCGGGTTAGGATTCACTTTGTACGACGGCATCCGTGCATTAATTTGGAGCAGCAACCAAAACTTAGACAAAAGCGAAAAACTAAATAAAAAAGAGCTTGCCGGGGTAATTGCCATTTCCTTCCTGCTCGCTGTAATAGTTTTCGTAGTTGTCCCTTTCTTTTCAGCACGCTGGATTCATTCGGAAGGAATATTATTTAATGTCTTAGACGGGCTATTCCGCATGCTCTTATTTTTAGGTTATTTAGCCGTCATTTCATTCATGAAAGATGTTAAAACATTGTTCCAATACCATGGTGCAGAGCATAAGGCAATCTACTGCTATGAAAACAAAAAAAAGCTGACTGTAAGCAATGTGCGGAAATTCTCCCGCTTCCATCCAAGATGCGGAACTTCTTTCCTTTTTACGGTACTGCTTCTATCTATTGTCCTCTTTTCTTTAGTTTCGGGATCACTGTGGATTAAACTTTCCAGCAGGATCGTCCTTTTGCCCGTTCTTGCCGGATTAAGCTATGAAATCATCAAGCTCAGCGCAAGATTCCGGCAAAATCCCATTGTAAAATTATTTATCGCTCCCGGTTTATGGCTGCAGAAGATAACTACAAAAGAGCCGACAGACAAGCAAATTGGAGTGGGCATCCAGGCACTGAAGGCGGTTGTGAGATAGATTGTGGGATAAGTTGTTTAATACTCGATTAATAAGCAGTTGATTAATAAGCCCTACAGACTAATTTTACTAACTTTACGAGACCACAAAACTCACCTGCCCTTCTTTATTCACTTTCATAACATTGTCCACAAAACTTTCTATCTTTGATTCGTGGGAAACTATTATCACCTGCCGCAAATTAAGCTTCTCCAGAATTTCCCTGATTTTATCCAGCTGCTCGCTGCTGAACCCGTCCGTCGGCTCGTCTAAAATAAGAATTTCTTTAGTGCCAATGCCGCTGACAACATCATTAATCACCTTGTTCAAAGCCAGGCGATAAGCAAGTGCGGCAGAAGTCTTTTCACCACCGCTCAAATTAAAAAAAGATATCTCATAGCCGTTCTGCTCAATTACAGGAGTGAAAGTTTCGTCAATCCTTGAGCAAACGTTCTCATCGTCAATAAGAATTAAAAACCATTCCTGAAAGAGCTGGTTGAAATGATAATAAATGTTAGTCATGACCTGCTTTTCAATTGTCAAAGTCAGCTTTGTAAAATATTCCTCCAGCCAATGGTTTATCTCCGTTAATCTTACCAGCTTATTTTTCCCGGTGTTAAGAGCATCTATAACTTTAACCATCTGCTCTTCCTGCTTTTTCAGATTTTCAGCTTCGGTTTGAAGCTTGGCTATTTTTACTGCCAGCTCTTTCTCTTCAAGAACAGCTTTGTCATAACCCTCTTTGTTTGAGTCTATTTCCCCGGTAAAATCCTTACTTTCCATGATTTTTCTGTTAATTGCAGCTATTTCCTGCTCAAAATTACCTGCCTGCTTTCTATTTTCCCCAATGAGCAGAGTTAAATCTAACTTATTCCTCTCCAGAAATTCCTTGCGCACAAACATATTCAACAGATCCCTCGTCTCCAATATTTCTAGGTCCATTTTTCCCAAATCCTCTGCTTCCAGCTCAGCCAGATGCTTTGTTTGCCGCCCGGCTTCTTCCATCCACGACTTTAGTTGCCCTTGCTTTTCCTCCAGATGCTTCTGTTTTTCTTCCAGCTGCAGCAATTCCAGGGAGATTCCAGCAAGAATGTTCTCCTTCAAATTAATCCCGTCAATAGCTTTCAGGCAAATTTCTTTCTGAACAGCTACTTCTTCTTTCCTTTTCTCCAACTCCTGCAAAACAGGCTCTATCTCTGCAATCTTACCGCTTTCATCGTTATATATCCTCTGCTTATGCTCTTCAGACACCTCCTGCAGGCAGGTCGGACAATTCTTCAGCGAAATTACCCTCTCCAGCAGACTTTTTGACTGCGAAAGCAGGATGCTCTTCCTGGCTATAAATACTGATAATTCTTCAAGAGAGTCGTCTAATTTTATTTTCGTCTGCAGCAATTCCCCCTTCCCGACGATTTCCCTCTGCAGAGCCCCTTTGCTTTTTCTTTTCTCATCAATTACAGAGGTTTGCCTAAGAATAATATTAATTTCTTCCTCCTGCCGTTGGATTAACTGCTGCAGGTGCTGCACATTCTGTCTGAGCGTAGCTCTCCTGAGAATGATGTTGTTTTTCTTATGCTCGGTTTCCTGTAATTTAGCCTGCAATTTAGCTTTGGCTTCTTCCAATTTGGCTTCTTCCAAACTTCCCTCTGCATTTCCAACAGCCAGAGGCAAAGCAGATATTTCCCTGCTCAGCTGCTCCAGCCTAGACAAATATTGCTGTAGCTGTTTTTTCTTTTCTCCTGCCAGGGCCTGCAGCTTAGAATAATTGTACTTCAGCTGCAAATATTCTTTTTGCTTAAGCTCTAACTGCACGATTTCTTTTTTCTGCAGCTCCAGTTTTTGCTGCGTACTGGCAAGCAGAGGAAGAAGGCTGCTTATCGTTGCAAAAAGTTCATTTTTTTCTGCAGTTAATTGCTCTAATCTCTTTTTTTGTTCCTCAAGCGGCTCGGTTTTTGCTTTCAAAAGAGCAATATCCGCACGCATCTCTTTAAGAAAAACCTGCAGATTTTCACGGATAGTTTCATACTTATCTACGCTAAAAATCTTGCGCAGGACATCCAGCCTAAGCTTTTCATCTTCCTGAAGAATCAACTTCATTTCTTCCTGTGGCGTATAAACTGTATAGCGATAAATATAATTCTTATTTTTGCCGGCAAATTCTTCCGGATAGCCCAGCAAGGAGATTACTTCTGCTTTCAGTTCCTGTGGTGTAAGCTCCTTCTTAATGTTGTTTATAATCAAATACCCGGGCAGCTGCTTGACAGAATCTTTTTCCTTCTTAATGCTTCTTTTAATGGTTATTTCCCGCAGACCACCGTTCAGCCCTAAATCATTTAACAAAAAAGTCAGCTCCACCGAGCCTTGCGTGCTGCCTTTGCGCAGCAATGCTTCTGCCGGAAGGTCGGGGCGGGATGCCCCAAACAAAGCAAATTCTATTGACAAAAGAATCGTAGACTTTCCCGAGCCGATATCTCCCGAAAGCAAGGTTGAGCCTTGCAGGAAGGAGATCTCTCCATCTACGTAAGAGCGGATATTGCGTATTTTCAACTGTTTGAGAAGCATTTTAAGAGTTCACACTCCTCGCCATTGAGCCTAACCTCGCCATTGAGCCTAAGCTTAAATATCTCTTTCATTTAAGCTTAAATATCTCCTTCATTTATAGGCATTTATAGGATGGAATAGCTCTTCTGCAGGCCAAACTGACACTACTACTTAAGAATACTCACATAGATTATTATATCCTACAGATATGTTCTGCAAATACAATTAACTAAAAATAAAGTTGAATGACAAAAATGGCCACTGTAACTCCAACCGTCCCGCAGGAAGGCTTTGAGCAGGGTAAGCTCTACGTCTGGGTAAAAGGGCTGGAAAGCAAAGTCAACAACCTGGTCAGAGAAATTGACGTGCTCAAAAATGATTTCATCAAGAGAAGCAACCAGCTTAACAAAGACCTGAAAACGGCAACTGATGACCTTGTGGAATTAAAACACGAGCAGGAAAAAACCTTGCAGAAGATGGATCTTATCATCAGCGAGCTGAAAAAAACTGCCGGCAGTGAAGAAGTCGCCATGCTTAAAAAATATATTGACCTCTGGAACCCGCTGAACTTTGTAACTCAGCGTGACTTGCAGCGCGCTGTGGAAAATATGGTTAATGAAAAGAATCTCCTTACGAATACGGAAAAGAACAAAGGAGATAAAGGGAAAAGCGATGAAAAAAGGGCAAACATTTTAAAAAGCAAAGAAACCCCTGCAAACAACAACAGGAAAGAGATATAAAAAACAGGTGATAAAATGGCACTCTTTGAACAGAAACAACTTCCTATTTCAGATGTAGCACAGCTAAGGGAAATGGGCCTTACCGACAATATCATTACCAATGAGCTGGCAAGAAAAGGCTATTCGCAGCAGCAGATAACTCAGGCTCTTGCCCAGGCCCCTTCCTCCGACAGCCAGTTTGGTGAAACTATTTCCTCCGGCCCAATGTTAAGCCCGCTACAGGAAGCAGCCGGAGCAGGCGATACGG
The DNA here is from genome assembly GCA_040751885.1 of Nanobdellota archaeon. GTDB lineage: Archaea > Nanobdellota > Nanobdellia > Woesearchaeales > GW2011-AR9 > JBFMFP01. Next base: position 1,585 of record JBFMFP010000059.1, on the reverse strand, counting down.
CCGGCATGGGCAACATCTATGAAAGGATTGAAGAGATCACTGAAAGCATGATTGACGAAAAATGGGATGAGCTGATTGCTGAAGTCAAAAAGATTGTGGAATGGAAGGAGAAAATAGAAGAAAAACAGGCCAAAATCATCAATGATGTTGAAAAGTTAAAAGAAGATTTCAAAATTCTCCATGAGGGAGTTCTCGGCAAGCTGGAAGACTATGACAGCAGGATGCAGGACGTGGGCACAGAGCTTAAAGCCGTAGGCAAAGTGTTTAAAGACGTGATTCCTGAGTTTGTGGACAATGTGAAAGAGTTATCAAGCCTTACCAGCAGAATAAAAGGGAAACGAGAAAATTGAAAAATAATTTTCTCTAGCTTAAAAGTATTTCATACTTTATAAGCAACAAAAAAAGCAATAACAAGATTAATAAAAACCGCTCTTTTCTTCTCTATAATGAATTTTCAACTTATTTCTCCGCTGGAAGGAAGCAAAAACCTGCTTGATTTAGCCTTTCGCAAAGCCAGGGAGAAATCTGAACAGAAAAAATTTATCGGCGAATGGCTGGATAGAAACAAAAGGAAAGAAGCACGGAAATTAGACATAATTAAAGACGTTTTGGTTTCCAGTTTAGAGAAAATCCTTAGAAACTTTCCCAGCTCAAAAGATCTGCCTAAATTCTACATTAAACTAATGAACCTGACATTAGACTTTCCTGAATTTAAAAGATCCCTTGGCGCAGTAAACTGGGCAGCTAAAAGAGTCCGCCTGCTGCATAAAGATTACGCCCGAAAAATCGGCCGGACGACTGACGGGAAAAGAATTCCCCAGCTATCCAAAGAATTTTATGGAAGAATATCTTCAACCATAAAACAAATCAATCCTAATTTAGAGTATCTTGAGCAGTGCCGAAAGATTATGAAGATGTACCCGGACATTAAAGAGATGTTTACTGTCTGCATCTATGGGTTTCCCAATGTTGGCAAGACTACACTGCTGAACAATCTGACTACAGCAAAAGGAAAAGTTGCTGAATATCCGTTTACAACCACGGGGATAAATGTTGGTTATTTAAACATCAACGGCTCAAAAATACAGGTTCTTGACGTTCCAGGAACATTGGCAAGGAAGGAAAAGATGAGCAACATTGAATTACAGGCTGAGCTTGTAGCCAACGAGCTGGCTGACCTGATTGTCTTTGTTTTTGACTTAAGCGGGTACTGCGGATATCCGGTAGAAAAACAGGAACAGCTGCTGCAGAAATTAGGGCAGAGGGATAACCTTCTTGTTTATTTAAGCAAAACAGACCTGCCGGAAGGGAAACCTACGCCAGAGTTTAAGCATAAATACTATTCTGCTGAAGAACTGAAGCTAAAAATCTTAGAAAAAGCCCTAAAAACAGGGTATGGGACGTAAAAGCCCAAAAAACAGTATGTGCATAGCACCTTCGAAATCTTCGATGTGACAATCGAAGGAGCTGCGTCCCCGGATGGGGCTTCCCCTCATCTTTACCCACATCTTTTTTTCCATAACTGCACTCCCTCTTTCAATCCCATAAAGAATTTCCATCCTTCCCAGATGCTTTGCCATCCAGG
>JBFMFP010000058.1:0-7576 GCA_040751885.1 Nanobdellota archaeon | reverse complement strand
GTTTGCTTTTAGAGAAAGAAAACGATTTGAACAGTATGTTTCTAAAGACGTAAAAGAAGAGGGAATTGAACGAAAGAGAGAAGAAGTAATAAAAACAATTTTTTTAGGCTTGTTAGTCTCCGGTTTAGTTTTTCTCGGTCAATTTTTTATAGAATTATTCTCTTGATTTCCTTTCCAAAAACAGGCTTTTAAAACTGCTCAGAAAACATTATAAACTAATAAAACATCTCCGTGCCAATGACCAAAAAGGACAAAAGCCAATGACCAAAAAGGACAAAAAATAGATTGGTTTGGAATAATTGCTTATGTTCTGGGAATTGCCGCAATTCTCTTTACAGTAAAATTATGATTTTGATTCTGGTTTTCAGATGAAAAAGAAAATACTTCTCTTTTTGTCATTGGTTATTCCAATAGAGCCAGCTTGGATATAATGTTTACTCCAACTTTGCCATTGCCGGTAATCGAAATAAAAATAAAGAAAGCGGATAAATTGACTTTTCATGGTCCAGCGTATTCTTGCTAAGAATAAACGGGCGGAAAGTTTTAATCTGCGAAGGCTCTACCTGGGCACGATATTTAACTTCAATAGGAACTACTATCTTTTTTATTCCTTTCCGCACTAAAACTATAAAATCAACCTCCTGCTGCGTCTTACTCCGCCAGAAAAACAAAGTATTAGTCAGTTCAAATCCCTTGTCTGCAAGATATTTCAGCAAATTGGAAAAAACCAGATTTTCGACGATCCGGGAGAAATATACTTCTTCCGAAAGTCGTTGGGTATAATAATTTTGGTAATTGGCGATTTTCAGAGTGCTTTTTTCAATGACCGAAAATAGGAAATGATCATAAAAGTAAATTTTTTTATTCTTGGCTAAATTAATCCTTAAATCACCACCAATTTGGGGTACGACCTTGGTAATAAAAAGAGAATCAAGCAAATCAGCATAATCAGCAATAGTAGTATGGCTGCGGATGCTACTCCTCTTGGCAATCGATTCCCAATTCAGCTGAGAAGTCAGGCTTTCTAGTATCCGGGCAAAGATTTGGTAGGCAAACTGGACTGAACGGCCGGCTTTGGCAATTTCTCCTTCGATCCAGTCTTTGTAAATGTCGTAGGTCGCATCGTCAATCTGTTCTTGGGCCCAGAGATTGATAACTGAAGGGAAGCCGGAGGCACGAACATACTGCTCCAGCAACTGGTCCAAAAGTGGCAGGAAAGCATAAGGTGTTTTGTCAATTTCCGATGCTTTCTTTTCGACCAGAAAGACAAATTCACGAAAGGAAAGGGGGAAAAAAAAGCAGAGCCGACCCTTTCCTTTTCTTCCGGGTAACCGCTCTGCCGATTTTTTGAGATTAAGTGAAGATGAGCCGGAATTGATAATAATAGCCTGCTGGAGCATCCCCTTATTGTAAAGCTCTAATTCCACCAGTTCCCACCCCCGTACGAGAGAAATTTCATCTAAAAAAAGGTACTTTTTGCCTGGGGGGGCAATGGACTGGAGATAAAAGAGCAAAACTTCTCGCAGTTGCTCTTTGGTGTTATTTTCGCAGGAGTAATAGAACAGGGAATGCGGCTCCTCTCGGGCAAGCAGATCCCGAATCAGCATTTTCAAAAAAGTAGTTTTTCCTACTTGCCGTGGTCCGATGATGGTATAAATCCCGGTTTCTGCCTGCTGTAATTCTTCCACCTGCAGAAAAGATGGAGAGTACTGGTACTTTTGCTTGCCCAGCTTTTGGAGATGGAAATCATCCTCAATCTTTCTCTGCCACCAAGGATTCTGCAGGGCTAAATTTTGGAGTTCCATCCTGCGGAGAAAGGGGCATTTATTTATAAATGTTTCTATAACGCCAATGTAAATGGCGTTTTGGTTTTTTTAATGCTATTAGCGGTGGCGTTATGGATGGATTGGCCAGCTCTCTTTTGTATTTATTTTTACCTTATCATTTATTTTTATTTTATCGTCTGTTTTTACCTTATCAAAACTTCTTTCCTTCCCATCACAACGACATTAAAGCACCAGCCGGAAATGATACCAAACGGTCTCATCAGCCAATAGAGCCAGCCTGTATATTGCGGGAATAACTGCGTGAATTGAAAAAGCAGCGGAATTGTCGGAGACGGTCCTTTTCTGCGCTCAATTTTGAGATATTTTTTAATCATCCACAAGTATTCTTTGACTGGCCTGTCACCGGGATGGTAGCTGACTTTAGCCGTCCTTAATAATTTACCTACAAATAAAAAGTATATGCGTGAAGATAAATGAGCCATGTTAGGTATGCTAAAAATAAGCTTTCCTTCCGGCTTTAATATTCTGGCAAGTTCGGCAATTAAAGCTTCCTGTTCGTTCAGTTGAAAATGCTCAATAACATCCAGGCAAAGGATGACGTCAAAAGAATTGTCTTTAAAGCTGTTTTTTAGAATATTTCCTTTCTTGACCAGCTTAGAGCCATAAAAAGCATCAATTCCTGTGATGTCATAACCTCTTTCATGGAACTCTTCAACTAGCAGCCCCTGGCCGCATCCGGCATCAAGAATTTTTGCCTCTTTAGGAATTTTGCTGAGCAGTTTTTCAACAAGTTTCATCTTGGCAACAAAAGTGTGCCTGTACGACCATTTCTTAAACGTCCAGTTAGGCTCTATCTCTTTAAGATGCTCGCCGGAATAAAGTTTTGAGTAGTCCATAGGTTATTTTTCGGTTTGAAGTTTTTAAAGGTTGTCAGAAAATTTGTGTTTGTTTAGTAATAGGAAAGTTTAAAAATATAAAAAAAATGAGTTATCTAAATGCCTAAAAGACAGTTAAATAGAAAAATAATAATTGTTGCAGTAGTCTTAGGTTTAATTTTAATGTTGATAGGATTATCTCTTGCACTTTTCTTGAGCAAAATGGTTTCTTCTTTTTCATTATTTGAATTAACTATAGATGTAAATGGTTTAGGTAATTTTCTTTTCTATTTAGGAATTGTTTATGTTTTAATTGCTTTTTTTTTAGGTGTACTTAAATGGGTGCAGAAGAGGGTTTAATTGGAGTTTTTGTTCAGTGGAAATCACTAATTCTAGTTCTTTTTGTATTAGGTGTAGAATATATTGGTTTAACTTTTTTAGAATTTTTAAAGAAGAAGCAAGCTATCTATAATATGACTTTGTATGATAAAATAATAAGATCAGCATTACTTGGTTTTATTTCATTTTCTATAGTCATTCTTATGAATAAAATAAAAATAACAGAACAAGAAGATATTTTTAAGTTAATCGGGGTGCAAGGATTAGGTCTTTTTCTTATTACAACCATAATCTGTATAGCAATTAGTTTCGCTGTTTATGTTGCATTCTACTATTCCGCGCCTAATAAGAATAAAAACATCAAAAATAGGAGGAAAAAACTCCCCTGAAATTCTTTATCATAATAAATTATGTTGCCAAGGACATTACCTTAAGAGTTTAAAAATAATTTTTTAATCTTAATATTGTTTTCTTATCCTATTATAAATCTTCTTTCCCCATCTGTTGCCAGTAACAAATCTTCTCAAAGCATTGTAAATTTCATCATTCCTGGAAACCTGGTAAATCAGACCGCCTTTGGTTTTTCCAAACCTGTACTGCAAGTGCGATTTTTTAGCGAGAGCTCTGCCTAATTTAAGCGCTTTGACCCTTTCCTGATAAGTGAACTCTTTGGTTTCAAACACAGGCAAGCCTAATTTAGTCGTAGAGTTCTTAAGAAATTCTTCTTTAGGCATCATAAACTTAGCTTCTCCCATCTTTTCTTTTTCTTCAACCCAGGCAAATATTTCCGTTCCCGGGTAAGGAATCATGTTGGAGAAATTAACGTAATCTGCAGGGATAGTTTTGGCAAAATTGACTGAATCCATCGCCCGTGCAAAAGTTTCCTCTTTATGCCCGATGATGAAATTAACTGCAAATTTCAGCCCGACTTTTTTTGTCAGCGCAAACGTTTCTCTGGCTTTATCTAAAGTTATGGCTTTTTTGATGATTTTAAGCATCTCTTCATTGCCCGTCTCTAAGCCGTAAGAAACAAATTCGCAGCCGGCTTGTTTCATCAGTGTAAGCAGCTCTTCATCAACCCTGTCTGCCCTTATGCCGTTAGCACAGTTCCATCTGAATTTCATTTCACTGTCTAAAATCATGCGGCATATTTTCTTTGCCCTTTCCATATCCATGGTAAAAACATCATCAACAAATTCAAAATACCTGAATCCGCGGCTGTACCAGTGCTCCATCTCAGCTAAGATATGCTCCGGAGACCTGGGCCTGAAAGCCTGTCCCATGCTTACTTTGACGTCACAGTAATTGCAACTATACGGGCATCCTCTTGACGTTTCTATAGGCAGCCTGCGGTCAACGTAATGGATATATTTTTGCAGCTCAAACCGTTCATAAGCTGGAAAGGGCAGTAGGTCAAGGTTGCGGTTAAGAAAACTTATTTCATTCTGGACGATTTCGCTTCCGCTCCCGCTTTTGCTCCCACTTTTGCTTTCAGCACTATCGCCCTTCCGCCAGATTAAGCTGCGGATCTCCTGCAGTGGTTTGCCTGAACAAAGCTCATACAAGGGTATTTCCCCATCCCTTATTATTCCAAAATCAGCGCTGGTCTTTTCCAGGGCTTCTTTTTTTACCGTAGAGATATGCGCTCCGCCCAGGACAATGGGCAGCCTGGTTTTCTCTTTAATTTTGTTAATCTTACTGTAAGTATTGACAAAATCAAAGCTGAACATAGTAATGCCAATCAAATCAGCAGCAAATTCTTTGGCTTTTCTAGCTACATCGTCCACAGTATAACCTAATTGCAGGTCAATTACAGCTGTCTCAAAACCCTGCTCTTCAAGGTAGGACATAAGCATGGCAATGCCTAAATGGGGATTAAGAGCTTTTCCGTAACTTGCCGAGACATCGGTAACTACAAAAAGAATGCGGTTAAATCTATTTCTATTTTGTAAGATTTTATTTTGTAGGGAAGGTAAGGTTGATTCTTCGGTCATTTTTCAGTCTTTTATTATTGCTATATTCCATTTATTTGATTGTTTTCGTTTGATTGTTCTTCAGTCTTTTATTATTGCTATATTCCATTTATTTGATTGTTCCATTTATCTGATTGTTTTCGTTTGATTGTTCTTTTCTAAGTTTATTAATCGCAAATAAGTTAAGTGCTATTTTTAGTGTAATAGTTATCATCGTCGCTATGGGCGCACCAATTAAGCCCATTTTGTAAATAAGTATAACATTTAGCAGTACATTAGTCACAAGGGAAAGCAGCATATCGATGCTGACTATCTTAAAATAAAACCGCGAAAATTTATTCTCGCCGATAAAAATGGAATTGTAGCAGGAGTAAAGAACCAGCAAAGCTGAGGACACAACTAAAAATAAAGGGAGAAGAAAGTTTGTGTACTGCTCTCCATAAAAAATGGGGACAAGGAAATAGCAGGCGATTAAGACAACGAGAGAAAAAGGAATTAAAATAGCCAATATTTTTTTTGTCACTTCTTTTAATTTATACTTGTTGCTCACGGCCATGGGCATGATTATCACCGGAAAGACGTAGGCGATTAAGCGGATGACATTGACAACAGATGTATGCGCTGAATAAAAGCCAAGGCTGTCAAAGCCCAGCAGACGGCCGATAATTATTTCACTGGTATCCCTTAAAGAGTAAAATCCTACCTGGGCGATGAATAAAGAAAAAGCCAGGTACAGGAAATCTTTGGAAAGAAAAAGATGCAAAGGGTGCTCTAAAGGATGCCCTTCCGAATGCGCGTGCACATTCATAACCAGATTTTTTTTAATTGCCGGCAGTGCAAAGATAGCAGCGGCTGCAACTCCTACAGACATGCCTATCAAAACCCAGTAAAATTGCAGTGAAGATAAAAAAGCGAAAACGATTACAGCTATGAAAATCAGGCGGCTGACCAGGGAATAAAAAGAAGCAGCAACAAACTTCTTGAACCCTCTTAACAGCGAATAAGCGGTATAAAATAATGTAAAAACTGCGATATAAATGACGAAAGCCCAGTTAAAGAAACTGATGCTGGGATTTAATTTTAGCATGTTTGTAGTGATTAAGGCAATTACTGTAAATACGGCTGTGCTTAAGCTGATAAAGGGAAAATAAGCTCTTAATGCAAGTTTGGTTTTTTTGTTGTCTTCAGAGATTATTTTTGCCAGCGCTTCCGCAAAGCCAAACGATGTGAACAAAAAAGTGATGTCTGCCAAACTGAAAAAATAAGTAAATATTCCTAATTCTGCCTGTCCGTAAAGGCGAGCGATAAGAACCTTAATAACGATAAGGCTTATGGCTATAAATCCATAGACAAAAGAAGTTTTAATGAGGTGGGAAGATGTTTCTCCTTGAGGTAAAATTTTTTTGATTCGATTTTTGATGTAGCCAGTCATTTTGTTCCTAAGAATTTGATAATCTCCTTGTGGATATGGCAGGAAGGTTGATGATATTTTTTGAATTTGAAGGTCTTGGCTTTTTCCAGGCAGGACTCCAAAAGGCTTACTTTATCGCAGTAAATAAGTGATGATGTCTCTTTGGCGATAGCCTGGAGGTATTCTACCTGATGTCGGGGATCAGTACGCTCCCTGTTAGGAACAGCAATAAGTTTTTTGCCTAAACACAGAATTTCAAAAACTGTGCCCGGTCCGCCATGGCTGATAATCAGCTCTGCTTTTTTGTAGTATTTCTCAAGGGAGGGCTCAAAGGGGAACCATTGGCAATATTCAGGCTTATACCTGCCTAAGCCTATCTGTATGACAACATCTTCTTTTATTATACCTGCTTTTTTCAGCCTGTCCACTTCTTTAACAAGGAGATCAAACTTGCCATTGCCTATGGTTACAAATAAAGTCTTAACTGTCAATAAATTCTTAACATTCAATAAATTCTTAATAGTCATGACAGCCTCCCGGCGTAAATTGCTTTTGGATAAACTTTCTTCATGCTTTTCCATTGGACAAAAAAGAGGTCCGAAACGGAATAAACAAGCTTTCCTGTTTGTGACTTGTGATGAACCCTGACCCAGGATTCAATGAAAATAGTTTTGATGCCCATCAGCTTAGCCAGCCAGAACAAAGGGATTGCAGACGAGGGACCGGCACTGATTATTGCAGCAGGCTTTGATTTGCGCAAGATTTTAAGAGCCCGAATTGTTGTTGGGACCATATTTAAAGATACTTTAAGCAAGGATTTGTCTTTCATCAAGCGCGGATTCTTTATTTTGTAGATTTTTCCGGGGAATTTGATCTTTTTTGCTGAAGTTTGGTCATCGTTGCCGATGATATATTCGTACTTGTAGTTCGGCCCGAGCAGGTCAACCAGCCTTAAAATCTGGGAAGTGTGGCCACCTAGGCCAAGGTGGATAAGGAGTTTTATTTTAACCATTTAAGACTTTTTTATTAAATCCTTTTATTCTTTAAAAATATTTATGAAATTTTGTAATTGTTTACCTTCTTGAAGTTCGCCGATTATATACTTGAGCATAGAAAAGCTTATGTACTTCTTTAGCTACATTGTAGCTATTATGAAAAAAGAGGTAAAAATAGAGCTTCTCGGTTTTGAGA
>JBFMFP010000057.1:0-7769 GCA_040751885.1 Nanobdellota archaeon | reverse complement strand
TTACGGAAGTACAAGTACGATTTCCTGCGAAAATACTTTGGTTATACCTACGATAAACTGTAAAGGAAATCGTCGTGGCTCACGGCCCAGACGACTTTGCTGAACTTCAGGTTACTGAAGTATTACTATTTTTTGGACTACTTTTAGGCTACTTTTCAGTCGCTTTCCATATTATCCCTATTAGGCAGGAAAAATAAAAGTAATAAAAGTATATGAATAGAAGTATATGAAAAATAAAGAAAAGAAATAAAAAAACAAAGAAAAATTAAATTTATTTGATTAAGATATTAGACTAAGATTATTAGCGCCGAAAATTAATAGCTGGAACGTCTTCTCTTAGAGTAACACTCTTTACAGTAAACCGGCTTGCCTTCGGTTGGCTTAAACGGAACTTCGCATTCCTGCCCGCAGTCAGAGCAAACTGCCTGATGCATTTCCCTTGGTCCAAAATCCCTTCTCGGACCCCTGAATCCGCCCCGGTCTCCGCCCCCTCTGAAACCTCTCTCACTTCCCCTATCGTTAAATCTTTTCATATTCTCCTCCTATAACCTTAACTGAAACCTGATGTTCTGATTTCGGTTAGGTCCTTTAACCGACTGATTACAATCGATTCTTTAAATGTTGTTATATTTTATCTAAAACTGAAGCCTATTTATAAATGTATCTTACCTGTTTTTACACCCATTTAAGCAGATAACTTGATTCTCACTTCATCGAAAAACAAGCTCAATGCGCCAAAAAATCTCAACCTTTTTATAATCGTGCCCCCTTCTCCGCGTTGTGGAGATCATAAATGCTGATTTTAAGAAAGGAATAGTAAAGCTGAGAGTGGAAGATGCGGAAGACCTCTGGTATCTCAGCCACCTGATTGACCCCGGAGACCTCGTTAAAGGCAAAACCACGCGGAAAATCAGGATAGGAGCTGGGGAGAATGCCAAATCGGTCAAAAAGACACTCACTCTTAAAATTGAAGCGGAAACGGTTGAGCTTACCGAAGCCGCTTTAAGAATCAACGGCCTGGTTAAAGAAGGGCCGGAAGATGTCCCAAAAGACAGTTATCACTCCATCGCGCTGGAGAGCGGAAGCGAACTCCTCTTGCAGAAAAGCCGCTGGATGGAATATCAGAAACAAAAGCTGAACGAATCCAGCGAAAAAAAATATAATTACCTCCTCTGCCTCTTTGACCGTGAAGAAGCGTTATTTGCCCTGACTAAAAAAAATGGATATGAAGTGCTTGCCAAAATTCAGGGCGAAGTAGAGAAAAAAGCAAAAAAATCAGAAATAAAAAAAGATTTCCAGCTGGAGATCATCAATGCTCTGGAAACTTACAGCCGCCGCTACAGCCCGGAAAGGATCATCATTGCTTCTCCAGCATTCTTTAAGGAATACCTGCTGGAAAAAATAACTTCTTCCGAGCTGAAGAAAAAAATAGTTACAGCTACCTGCTCGGACATCAGTGAACGCTCCCTTGATGAAGTAATGAGAAGCCCGGAACTGGCTGCTGTCCTTAAGCACAGCCGGGCAAGAATGGAGCAGCTGCTCATAGAAGAGCTGCTGGCAGAAATCAACAAAGGCGAAAAAGCCACATACGGCCTGAAAGAAGTAAAGGAAGCAGTAAATTCGGGAGCTGTTCTAAAGCTGCTCATCACCGATAATTTCATCCGCAGGAAAAGAACTGAGAATAAATTTGCTGAAATTGACGCGCTGATGACTTTTGTAGACGGCTCAAAAGGGGAAGTTCATGTCCTTTCATCCGAGCATGATGCCGGCAGGAAATTGGACGGTTTGGGCGGGATTGCAGCCATGCTGAGGTATAAAATTTATTCACAGGTATAAAATTTATTCTCAATAAATATTCAATTTTTAAAAATTACGAAATTACATTACAAAATTACAATTGATTATAATCCTCCTTCTTACCTGGTAACTTCTTTATCTCTTCTGCATTTACCTCCACAAACCAAAATTCTATATTTTGCATAACCACAACCTTTTAATAGTAGTTCTTTTTACTGATAAGCAAGTAATAAATATGCTTTTAAAGAGTAAAGCTTAAAAAGCTTTAAAAAACGAATTAAATAAGCTTGAAAATAAATATCTAAAAATAAATAAAAAGACAGATAAAAAAAATTATAACAAAAGAGCTTTTGAAAAAAAAGAGGGGGGTTTGGAAAAATGATTGTTAAAGAAGAGTTGTTGAGCCAATTGCGGCGTTATTTTGACCTGAACTTGTATGAAGTCAAGTTATGGGCTGCTTTGTTAAGCAGAGGGGTTTCCACGGCCGGAGAACTGTCGGATATTGCTGATGTTCCCCGCTCAAGAAGCTACGATGTTCTAGAATCCCTGGAGAAAAAGGGCTTTGTGGTCATGAAATTAGGTAAGCCCATTAAATACATTGCTATTCCTCCTGCAGAAGTTGTAGACCGGGTAAAAAAGAACATGTATTCTGAGGCGCAGGAAAAAGTGAAGAGGCTGGAAACGGTTAAAGGCTCTGATTTGCTCCGTGAGCTTGAAACGCTGCACAACAACGGGATTAATTTGGTTGATCCTTCGGATATAAGCAGCTGCCTGAGGGGAAGAAATAACTTGTACAACCATTTAGATTTGCTCATTAAAGAGGCACAGAAAAATGTCAATATTGTCACTACAGAAAAAGGCTTCATGCGCAAAGCAGAAGGGCTTAAAGCAAGCATGGAAAAAGCCAGGAGAAAAGGCGTGAAAATAAGAATAGCCGCGCCTCTCACCAAAGACAATAAAAAGCACGTTGACAGCCTAAAAGGCATTGCAGAAATTAAGCACAACAATAAAATAGACTCCCGTTTTGTAACTGTTGACGGGAAGGACCTGGTCTTCATGATGCTTAATGACAATGAAGTTCATCCTTCATATGATTTGGGAGTATGGGTAAAAACACCTTACTTCACTGCGGCAATGGACCATATGTTTAATGCCCTCTGGAACAATAAATAAAACTATTTTTGCTTTTCTTTCTTTGATTTTTTATTTTTGTTTTTATTTAACTCTTATTAAACTCCTTTTTCAGAAGGTAATTTTCTAAAGAAAATATTATAAAGAAAATACCGTTCCCTGCAGGCATGAACGACAAAAATATTCCTGCGGATGGTGAGGCAAATCCAAAGAATGATACTAAAAGCACCAAAAGCATAATCGCTAAGCTGCATCCGCTGGAAAGGGCTGTCCTTCCCGTGCTTAAAGAAGAGAATGAGCTGCAGGCAATTGCCAAAAAAACCAAGCTTACTGATGTTGAAGTCATGCGCGCTCTGCAGTGGCTGGAAAACAAAAACCTCCTTAAGCTCAAAACTGAAAAAAAGAAAATAGTCGTTTTGGACAATAACGGGATAAAGTACCGGCAGAAGGGCCTCCCGGAAAGAGCTTTCCTTAATGTCCTCTCTGATGAATTCAAAGGGCTGAACGTTATTACAAAGAAATCCAGGCTCAGCCGTGAGGAAGTCAATGCCTGCATCGGGGTCCTTAAAAGAAAAGCAGCCATAGATGTAAGCAAGGAAGGGGAAATGCTGCAGATAAAGATAACAGTACAGGGCAAAAACCTCCTGCAAAAGCCAACGTTTGAAGAGCAATTTCTGGCTAAAACCTTCCCACTCAATTTGGATGAAATCAGAGATGTAGATAAATATGCCTTTGACGAATTAAAGAAGAGAAAAGAGCTGCTGAAAATTGAAGAGCTGAAAATAACTACTGCCGAGCTTACTGATGCAGGAAAAGAGCTGGCCGCTCTAGACTTAAGCGGACTAGGAAAGGAAGGCGAAGTCATCAACCGCCTGACAGCCGAAATGCTCAAAACCGGCAGCTGGAAGGAAAAACAGCTCAGGGCTTATGACATTGAAATAAACGTTCCAAAAATATTTCCCGGGAAAAAACATTTTGTCAATCAGGCTACAGAATACGCAAAACAAATCTGGCTGGAGATGGGCTTTAAAGAGATGAGTGGAGATTTAGCCAGCACTTCCTTTTGGTGTTTTGATGCTCTCTTTACAGCACAGGATCATCCGGTCAGGGAAATGCAGGATACTTTTTACCTCGGCGGGCAAGTGGAAAATGGACGCCTGCCCGGACAAAAATTAGTTAATGAGGTTAAAGCCGCACATGAAAACGGCGGGAAGACAGGCAGCAAAGGCTGGAAATACAAATGGAATGAAGAAGAAGCCAAAAGAAATGTTCTGCGCACCCACACTACAGTTCTTTCGGCAAAAACACTGGCAAAACTAAAAAACAAAGAGCTGCCGGCAAAATTTTTTGCTCTGGGAAAATGCTTCCGCAACGAAGCCCTGGACTGGTCGCATCTGTTTGAATTTAATCAGACCGAGGGCATCGTCGTAGACAGGAATGCCAACTTCAGGCACCTGCTTGGCTACCTTAAAGAATTCTTCAGCAAGATGGGTTATCCGCAGGCAAGATTCAGACCGGCTTTCTTTGCCTACACCGAGCCATCTGTAGAGATAGACGTCTGGCATCCCCTCCACAAAAAATGGATCGAATTGGGGGGAGCAGGAATATTCCGCCCGGAAGTTGTTGTACCCTTGCTTGGGGAAGACATTCCCGTGTTAGCCTGGGGACCGGGATTTGACCGCATAATTATGGACTATTACAGCATTACTGACATTCGCGACTTGTACAAAAATGATTTAAAACAATTAAGGGAAATGAAAATGTGGTTGAAATAAAAAATAATGAAAACAGACTGTGAATAAAAAATAAAATGCCTACAGTAACCTTAAACAAAACCGTATTTGAGCAGCTGGTGGGAAAAACATTGCCCATTGAAGAGCTGAAAGAACGCATCAGTATGTTGGGAACGGATTTGGAAAGAATTGAGGGAAATGAAATAGAAGTAGAGATATTTCCTAACCGGCCGGACATGCTTTCTGAGCAGGGCCTGGCCAGAGCGTTCAGCTCCTTTATCGGCGTAAAAACTGGCTTAAGGGAATACAAAACCAAAGACAGCGGGCAGAAAGTGATTATAGAAAACTCTGTTCAGGGCATCAGGCCATATACTGCCTGTGCAATTGTCAAAGGGCTGCAATTTAACGATGAGAAAATAAAAGAAATCATCCAAATTCAGGAAAAGCTGCATGTAACTTTCGGAAGGCAGAGAAAAAAAGCGGCCATTGGCATTTATCCTCTGGAAAAAATCACCTTCCCCATAACTTACAAAGCTGACCAGCCGGAAAAAATTAAGTTTCGCCCCCTGGAAGCCAACCGGGAAATGACCGGGCTGCAGATACTCTCCCAGCACAAAACAGGCCGGGAGTATGCGCATCTGCTGGAAGGGCTGGACAAATTTCCTTTCTTTATAGACGCTAAAAATAACATCCTGAGCATGCCTCCGATTATAAACAGCGAGCTGACCGGGAAAATTACTGAACAGACCAAAGATGTTTTTATTGAATGCTCTGGGTTTGATTATGGTGTATTAAGCAAATGCCTGAATATGATTGTTACGGCTCTTGCAGACATGGGCGGCGAGATTTATTCCCTGGAACTGGATTATTCAGATTATTCAAATTGCTCCTCCGAACAGACTGGGCCTGAGCAGACTGGGCAAAAGAAAAAAATCAGCCCGGATTTATCCCCGGAAAAAATGAAGCTCAATTTAAATTATCTCAACAAAAGGCTGGGGTTAAATCTATCAGAAAAAGAAGGCACTAGCTTGCTCCTGAGAATGGGTTATGGGTATGAAAAAGGGGAAGTGTTAATCCCTGCTTACAGAGCGGATGTGCTCCATCAGGTAGACTTGGCCGAAGACATGGCCATTGCTTACGGCTATGAAAATTTCTCTGCAGAAATACCTAACGTTGCCACTATTGGAGAAGAAGATCCCCGGGAAAGATTTTACTGCCGCATCAGGGAACTGCTTATCGGGCTGAACTTGCTGGAAGTAAAAAATTACAGCTTAATGACCAAAGAAGAATTAAGCCAAAAAATGTACCGGGAAGAAAAAGTCATTCCCCTGAAAAATGCCTTAGGCGAGCACAACCATCTGCGCAACTCCGTACTGACCAGCCTGATGAAAAACCTCTCTGAAAACAAGCACAATGAATACCCGCAGAGCATTTTTGAAATCGGCCGGGTATTTTATTACGACACGAACAAGGAAACGGGAGTTGGCGAAAAAGAAAAACTGGCCGCAGTTTTAAGCCACGAAAAAGCTGATTTCACGGAAATAAGGCAGGTTCTTGATGCCCTGCTTAGTTCTCTGGGATTGGAATATAATATTAAAGAAAGTGTTCACCCCGGCTTCATCGCCGGGAGAGTAGGAGAGATAACAATAAAAAGAAAAAAAGGAAAAGAAAATGAAGATAAAAAAATAGGAGTTATCGGAGAGATAAACCCGCAGGTAATTGTCAACTGGAATTTGGCTATTCCTGTTGTGGGATTGGAATTGGACGTGGAAGGATTGTTCGAAATGATAAAAAATTATTAAAAAATAAAAATATTTAAAACAAACAACAAGAAAATAAAAAATTATTTTCAGTCGCAAATAAAGCCTTCATACTTTATTTACGAAAACAAAAATATTTAAAAGAACAACAAGAACAAGAAAATAAAAATTGTCAAAATTAAATTATCAAAGTTAAGCACCCAGCTCTTTTTCTAACTCTGTTGGCTTTTCTTCTTTATTTGTGTCATCGCTTTTATCATCACTTTTAATTTCTTCTCCTGCTTTCCCCTCTCTCTTCCAAAACTGGTATTTCTTTTTCCCTTCTTTTTTGGCCCCTTCTGCACCTGCTTCTTTCTTTTTCTTCTGCCGTTTCGGCCTTTCTGTAGCAGCCTTGGATTTCTTCTTCCAGACCTGCAGGCCCAACTGCTCAAATGCCGCTTTAACTTCCTCATCTGCAGCTTTTTCCCTGATCTTGATAACTTCAGCCAAAGGCTCAAGATGCTTAATATTAGCTTTCTTTCTTCTCACGCAGCCGTCAATAAGAACATAACCATTGCCTAACTCTTCTACAATTATGCATTTGTTCCCGGCATCCCTTCCGGCAATCTTTACGCATAACCTTCCTACTTCAAACAGGCTCATTGTAATCTTCTCGCTTTGTTCCTGAGCAAATCCCTCATGCATGCAGAGCAAAGAACTCCGCCGTAGGGCCGCTCCGGCCTTTTTGCCGTTTTGGGCATATTAGCCATTTCCGCTGCTCTTCTTCTGGGAACACCGGCCAATTGCTTCTTACACCTCCCGCAAAGAGCTTTTGACGGCTTACGCTCGCGGTAATGCACTGCCGTCCTTCCCCCGGGAGCTTTTACGAAAATCTTCCTAAACCTTCCTGACCTGTGTTTTCCTGCGGGCATTTTGATATCTCTTGCTTATTAGATTATATTTTTTAATTATATTTTTTAATTATATTTTTTAATTATATTTTTTAATTATATTTTTTAATTATATTTTTTAATTATATTTTTTTGCTCAAGCAACCCAGAATTTGTATAATAATTTACGTAGACTACCAATCCGAGTTGCCTCAAGATTCATCCGCCTGGGATGATGTTAAAATTGAATGGTTTTTTATAAAGGTTTCTGGGGAAAAAGGACGAAAAAGAGAAAGTCAACTTACTCACGCAACTTATTCATTGCTATTGCACAGTTTCTTTCATCGCTAATGGGCTTTGCGTGGATATTGAATCTACTTAATAGTGTTCTTCCCAGAATTTGAATTTTTCAAGAATATTCTCTACAGTTCCTAAGTACTTGATAACTCTCTGTTTTACTTTGCCGTCTTTATCTCTCT
>JBFMFP010000006.1:15628-38950 GCA_040751885.1 Nanobdellota archaeon | reverse complement strand
GATAAAGACGGCAAAGTAAAACAGAGAGTTATCAAGTACTTAGGAACTGTAGAGAATATTCTTGAAAAATTCAAATTCTGGGAAGAACACTATTAAGTAGATTCAATATCCACGCAAAGCCTTTTTTGAGGAGTTTTTTATTGTTTTTTTTATTGTCTGGTGAATTTTTGGAATAATTTAGAGAAATCATCTAAAATAAAGTGGTCCGAATAGTAATCTAAAATAAAGAGCAAACATATTTAAAAAAGGGCTCGTTATAAGATATTTTAAGAAGGTTTAATCCTACTAGCAGGGGGAGGTAAAAATGGCAAAATGCACTTTGAAAGTAAGTTCTTTGTTTAGTATAGCTGTTGTACTTGCTGTTTTGGCTGTCTTGGTTGTTGGCTGCCAGACTAAAGAAGAAGTAGGCACGGGAGCAGCAGTCAAAGTTGTCGAGCCGGTGAGAAAGCAGGCAGTTCCGGCAGTAGTCAGCCCGGATGTGATTTTTTTAGCGCATGAAGTTAAGATCCTAGGCAAGGAAGGTTTTGACAATCCGTGGCTGAAAGCTAAGGCTGGAGATAAAATCATTTGGACAAATTTCATTCCTGAGCAGAAGGATGTTGTTTTAACCTTCCAGAAAGATGGCACTAAGCAGTTCATAAACAGCAACCTGATAACTTCCGATGGCGGCTTTTGGGAGCATACGTTTGAGGAAGCAGGAAATTACACTTATTGGGCTGTTGATTATGGAGTAAAAGCCAAAGTTATTGTAGAATAATCCGGCAGAGAAGAATTTACCCAAGAAGAAACGAGAAAATTGAAAATAATTTTCTCTAGTTTAAAAGTATTACGTGCTTTATAAACAATTAATAAATTAAAATTTTATTTTTTTTTATCTCTTTTAACACCTGCTCGTGAATTATGCCGTTAGAAAAAACAAGATCTGCAGTCTTGTAATTCCAGGGACAGCCTTTAAAATCAGTAACTTTTCCCCCGGCTTCTTTAATAAGGAGAGCTCCGGCAGCTACATCCCAGGGCTGTATTGTTGCAACGATGTAAGCTTCTGCTCTTCCGGCAGCTATGTAAGCTGATTCTAATGCGGCTGAGCCGAGTTTGCGCATTTCTTTAACCCGGTTATAAAAATGACAGTAAAGGGCAGCTACCTTTTCGTTGGTCTTCTCTCCACCGCCGCAGCTGATAATATAACTATCGGCAAGATTGTTCATTTTAGATACCTGTAATTTTCTTGTTTTCTTCTTATTTTTCTTCCCATTCTTCTCGTAAATGTACGCTCCTTTGTTTTTTTCAGCAACATATAATTCTTTTAGGAAGGGTGCATATACCACTCCTAAAATCACTTCCTGAGCTTCCATAAGTGCAATGGACACAGCAAAGAAGGGGTTTCCGTTGGCAAAGTTAGACGTGCCATCCAAAGGGTCAATAATCCAGGTATATTTGCTGCTCCTGTTTGTTAACCCGCTTTCTTCGGAAAGGATGTTATGTGAGGGATATTTAGCTTTTATTTTTGCTGAAATAATGCGGTCACTTTTTTGGTCGTAAATCAGATGCATTTCTTTGGCTAAGGTTCTTTTTTGCTCCAAGCGGCTGTTTTTGCGGAAGTTTCTGAGAAGATAATTACCAGCTTCCTTTGCCAGGGCAAGAGCAAACGCTTTCATTTTATTTTTTTGCTTCCTACTAATTTTTAGTTTCCTATTAATTATTTCCCATTATTAATTATTTCTTGATTATTTCCCACCGAATTTCTTATTTCCTGCAATACACTTGCGGATTGACGGTTTTGGGAGCTTTTCTTCCGCTGAGCACGGCAATAATATTTTCTGCTGCATCTAGGGACATTTGCCGCCTGACTTCAATTGTTGCAGAAGCTGTATGTGGCGTAAGAATGACATTTTTCAGCTTAGTCAGTTCCGGATCAACGTTAGGCTCTTTTTCATATACATCCAGGCCGGCACCGCCAATTTGCCTGTTTTTTAAAGCATAAATCAGTGCTTTTTCATCAATGACCGGCCCGCGGGATGTGTTAATCAAGTAAGCTGTTTTTTTCATCATTGCCAATTGCTTTCTGCCGATTAGATGCCTTGTTGAAGGCAGCAACGGGACATGCAGAGTAATAAAATCGGCTTTTTTCAGCAGCGTGCTTAAAGAGACATATTTTGCTTTAAACTCTTTTTCAAATTTTGAATTTCTGATCACATCATAGTACAAAGTGTTCATCCCCAGGCCGTGGGCGGCTCTTTCAGCTACTCCACAGCCAATTCTTCCCAGGCCGATGATACCGAGAATTTTTCCTTTGACCTGCTCTCCCAGAAACAATTCCGGTGACCACGTTTTCCATTTGTGCTTTCTTATATGCTCGTCACTTTCATGGAGGTGTTTCGCCAGGCTAAGCATCAGGGCGAAAGTATGCTCGGCAACGGCATTGACCACTTCCTGGTTGGGTGTGTTGCAGACAGGTATTCCTTTTTTTGTTGCATATTCAAGATCGATATTGTCGTATCCTACGGCATAATTAGAAATAACTTTTAAGTCAGGGTTGGCATCAATAATTTCTTTGTTGATTTTTTCAGTGAGCATGCACAGCAGGGCATCGCACCATTTTACCCCTTTAAGCAGCTCTTTTTTTGGAATGGCCTGATCTTTTGTATAAACGCGCACGAAGAAATGTCTTTTAAGAAGGGAAAGGGCATCGCTGGGTATTTTTCTGCTCACAAAAACTTTTGCTTTGCTCATTTTTTGCAAATGCGCCCCTCTTTTGCTTTTTTTTATTTTTTTAGTCACTTTTCTTTTATTTTTGAAGTTTAGATTTATTTTTATTTAAATGTTGTTCACTACAGTCGAGAAAGAAATATATACTTAGATTTTGATATACATTAACATTAATAAACAACTTGAAATACAACCATAATGAAATATAACCATAATGAAATATAACCATAAAATGAACATCGCTTTTTCCTTAGGAAAGTGTAAAACAAGGGCGGGTTATTCAGCTAGATTAAGAAAGAAACAGAGATTAGATTTAGCTAAAATTAAAGCAAATTTTGAAGTCGTCCTGGAAACACCGATTCTCGTTGTAATCAAGGAGGAAGGAGTGGAAGTTGTGGTTCATGGTTATGGTGAACTGCTCTTTAAGAGCTGTGATGATATTTCCTTGATGGAAAAAATTGCTGAGAAGGTTTATTCTGTGGGGCTTGATTAATGATCTGTAAGGCTTGGTTAATGAAATGAGCGCCCCGGGTCGGGATTGAATTCGCCAGCATTGCAATGGTTGACAAGGTTCACTTCTTTGCAACACTTCCGACGACCCCGCGGTATCTTCCCTTTAAGATGAAATAGAGGATAACAGCCGCGTGCTCCACCGCTAAGCTACCGGGGCATCTCTTTGATTGGTTCAGGAGCACCGAAGGAGCAGAGAAACAAATTCTTTATAAAGATTTCTTTATTTAAAAAAAAGTGTTAGGATTATGGTTAGGGTTATGAAAATGATGATTAGGATTATGAAAATCAGCAAAGGCATAGAAATAATCGACTTGGCTTTATGGCTGCAGGAAGAGAATATTCTAATCATTAATGACCTCCATCTTGGTTATGAGGAGTCGCTGCAGAGAAAAGGGGTCCTTCTTCCCAAGTTTCAGATTAATGAGATTTTTAAAAAGTTAGAAAGAATTCTGGAGAGGATTAAGCCCCGGAAAAAAATTACGCCCGTAAAAATCATTATTAACGGCGATTTGAAGCATGAATTCGGCTCAGTTTTAAAGCAGGAGTGGAAGGAAGTGCTTCTCTTTTTGGATTTTTTGCTTACAAGATGCCAGAGCGTGATTATTATTAAAGGGAATCATGATCCTTTTACAAAAGCAATTGCTGAAAAGAAAGGAATTAAAATAGTTAAAGAGTATTCTTTTGGAGATACGTTAATAGTCCACGGAGATGCTCTCGTAAAAACTAAAGCCAAAAGAATCATTATTGGGCATGAGCATCCGGCAATTTCTTTGAGAGAAGGAAGCAAATGGGAGAAGTATAAATGTTTCCTGAGAGGGAAGTGGAAAGGTAAAGAGTTGCTCTGCATGCCCAGCTTTAATCCCCTGCTGGAAGGGACGGATGTGCTTAAAGAAAAATTATTAAGCCCTTTTCTGCAGGAAGTTAAGGATGTTGAAGTGTATGTGGCTAACGAAGGGGAAGTATTTTATTTTGGAAAAATTAAAAGCCTGCTTTAAGCTTGCTTTAAACCTGAGGTTATGCTCCTACTTTAGGCACTCGTTCCGGTTTTTAAGCACCTTCATTTAGCTTAAAAAAAGTATGTGCATAGCTGATCTTTTGAAAAAAATATTTGCCTTGAATGAGATTAATTGATGACAATCCAAAAACCCGAAGATATAAAATACAGAAAAGAAAATAAAAAACTATTTTCAGTCGTAAATAAAGTATGAAAGTTTTAGTATGAAAGTTTTATTTACGAAAACAATAAATACAAAAAGAAGATACTTAACCAAATATGAAGCAAAAGCACAGGCATTATGGTTATATTGTTTTTATCGTCTTGCTTGCCATGATTGTCGCAGCCTCGCTTTTTTTCCCGCAGCTGAAAAGTCTTTCTTCCCCATCTGCCGCCAGGGATTATGTTCTTGGATTTGGAATTTATGGGTGCATCGTGTTCATTTTTTTTCTGCTCCTTTCTATCCCGTTGCCCATTCCCAGCGTGCCCTTAGTTTTGGCAGGAGGATACATCTATGGCACAATAATAGGCAGCACTCTTTCTTTGATTGCAGTACTCATCGGCGCTTCCATTTCTTTTGGCTTGGTAAGAGCTTATGGGCGGCCGGCACTTGAAAACATGGTTGATGAACACCATCTTGCCCATTTCAACCACACTTTCAAAAAAAGAGGCATATTTGCAGCATTCGTCTCTTACACTTTGCCTATATTCCCCAGCGATTGCATAAGCGCAGCTCTGGGATTGACAAGAATCAATTACTGGACTTTCTTTTTGGTTGTCGCTCTCGGTCACATCCCCAGATTTTTAATTATTAATTCCATCGGGGAAGATTTGCTTACCGGATTTACACTAAAAACTGCAATCGTCATCGCCACAGGATCAGTCCTGTTCATAATAACAATATTCAGGGAAAAAATAAAACACTTCTTCTTTGAAGAGCTGAAAAACAGGAAAAAGAAAGCAGTTGCATGAAAACGAAGTACCAAAAATATTTAAATACTTTCAGAAATTCTCCCAGCTATGGAACAGCAAAAAGCAAAAAGAAATGGTGTTGGAAATTTTGTCAGTACAATGCTCAGTAATACCCAGCAAAACAAAGAAACCAAGCCCTACGAATGCACCAGCAATGTTGACAATGAAGAATTCCAGAAAGTAATGAGCGACATTAAAAAAGGGATACGAAGAAGATAGTGTTTTTCTTCTATTAATTACCTCGCTTGTCTGTGTTTGTCACTGAATTCCACAGCTTGACTAAAGCGCCTTTAACACCTGCGCCTTCTTTCAGTCTAACGTACGCTCCCTGCACCTGCGGGTTTTCTGCCACTTTCTGCAAGATCTCAACAGAGCCAACTGCCCCATAAATAACCGGCTCACCCAATTTACCTGCAGACATAGCATGGGGAACTGTAAGAATTTCATAACCCTGTTTTGGCTGAGTCATCATCAATTTTAACCGGCCTGCATTTCCGATCAGATGAAGGCTTCGGGCATAAGCTGTTCCAAACTGCCTGTTTGCGTTTTCTACGGCATCCAATTTATCTCCAAAGAACGAATCAAAATAAACATCAACATCTGGCAATTTGTACTCTTTTAATGTCTGTACAACATTATCAATAGTACTTCTGTCGGTAATGGGTTTTGGCTCCAGACACAATACAATCCTTTGGCCTGGGCTTTGCTGCTTATATCTGGCTACTTTATCAAGAACTTCTTCCAGTGATGCAGCCAATTTCTTCTCTCTTAATTTCTGATACTTCTGCCTGGAAAGGGGCAAGAAGTTTTTGTGTGTAAAGACAGTTTCTTTGGTTTCTTTCACCGGAATGACATCCCCTTCAAAACAAGGGACTATCCTCCTACCATGAGTGTACCTCTCTAGATTTAAAGTGTCTTCTACCAGCTGCCCGACATCATAAGTGTTTCCGTTCAGCACGCTGTGGCGCACAGCCAAAAACTCTTCCGCTCCAACTATAAAAGACCCGCCCATGTTTAATCAAAATATAGAAGCAGTTTATAAATCTTTTGTTACTAAGTAGTAGATAAACGCAGGGAGTAAATGCTGAAAGTTAATACATAAAGCCCAATGAATCTTCCCAATGAATCTTAAGAGAGATTATACGCTAAACTCAACATATAGAGGCATGTGGTCTGAGAAAGGGAAATTCAGCACGTTATATTTATGCACTTTTATCTTAGGTGAATATAGCACATAATCCAGCCGCCTCATCGGGTGCCATGTTGGTGCAGTCAGCTGCAAAGAGAACTTATCCAATTTAATCTTGTCTTTAAGATGGGTTTCTTTCATCAGCTTCTTCAGCTCTTCCTCACCTTTGAAAGTGTTGAAATCGCCCATGAGCAGAACCGGATTTTTAATTTTGTTAACTATCTTAATCAGCTCTTCTATCTGTTTAGCCCTTGTGCCTCCGCTTAAAGCCAAGTGCGCCAGCAGCAATGTTATCTTCTTTGGGCAATTGACATCCACCTGAATCACCACTCTTTTTGTTCCCTCATGAAACAGGTGATATTTTACTTTGGATATTTTGTATTTGGCGATTATGGCATTGGCCTGCTTGTTTAAAACAGGAACGTAATGGAACAGTTTCAGCCACCCACGTAAAGGATATTTCACCTTCTCGACAAAATTCCTCATGCCCAGCTTTTTCTCAAAAAAAACAACTTCATCCTTTTTTGCTCTAAAGGAACCGGTATCTACTTCTACCAGAGACAAAATATCAGGATTGATCTTCTTCAGCGCATCGACAATCCGCTGGTCTAAATTCTTCGGCGGGAAAAATATCCTCCAGAAATAAAGATACTGGTACCATAACCCTTCCATACCTTCACAGTATTCAATGTTATAAGTGATTAGTTTAACCATAGATTAGTTTGACCATAATAATTCCACCATAAACAAAACTCAAGTAGACAATTTAGTATTGAAAGGATTATGGAGTATTAAAGAATTATGGAGCATTAAATAGTGATGATTATTTCAAAACCCCATATCCTATTAATCTAAATCTATCCCCAACCTTTCTGGAAATGGTGATTCTGTCGCCTTTGTTGGCGCAAATAGGCTTTTTTAAAACAGAGGTAGTGTTTTTCTTGGAAGGGTCAATGATCACGCCTACGGTTGCTGCCGAATTACAATTGAGCATCAAAATTTCGTTCTTGGCCAAAGGCTTTACTTCCGTCTCTTCTTTTGTCCCTACTACACGTTCCAGCAGATGCGTTTCTATAGTTATCTGATTATGCACAGCAGGCAATTTCCCAGGAAGGCCGACCAATGATCCAGCAAGGCTGTCCGACTTGGCTACAGCAGGATCCAGGTTAGTTGCCAAAGCCATGCTCCCCCCGGGAAGGATCTCATCTACAGGAACTCCGCCGGAAAAAATTTGGCGAATTTCCGTCCTCAGCGGCTTCCACACTTTCTTGTTTTTTTCTTCCACAGAATAACCCGGGCAGATTTCAATTTCCTCTCTGACTTTAAACTTGCCCTGCTTAACAGTTCCGCCTAAAACCCCGCCAACTAACTTTTCCGGCTTTAATCCCGGCTTGTTGATGTCAAATGACCTGGCTACAAGCATCAGCGGCTCTTTGTCCAGAATCCTTTTTGGTGTGGGAATGAAGTCCTCAATAGCCTTAACGACCATATCAACATTAACATTTGCTCTTGCAGAGATGGGAATGATCGGCGAATCTTTGTACTGCGTATCCGCCAAAAACTCTTTTATCTGCTGGTAATTTTCCAGAGCTTCCTCATGGCTGACTAAATCTATCTTATTTTGTACAATAACAATATTCTTTATCCCTGTAATCTGCAAAGCCACAAGATGCTCTTTTGTCTGCGGCTGCGGGCATTTTTCGTTGGCAGCAACTAAAAGCAAAGCGCCGTCAACAATAGCTGCCCCGGAAAGCATTGTTGCCATTAACGATTCATGTCCGGGAGCATCAACCAGGGAAATCTTCCGCAAAGGAATGGTCCGGCCGTTGCACTTCACGCACTTGCTTTTTGTAGTATAAAAATCACACTTCTCACATCTGTAAATTGTAAAGTCGGCATATCCCAGGCGGATGGTGATTCCCCGTTTCAACTCTTCAGAATGGGTGTCCGTCCACTTTCCGCTCAGCCTTTCAGTTAAGGTTGTCTTTCCGTGGTCAACATGGCCGACTAAAGCTATGTTTAATTCCGGCTGGATGGGTTTTGAAAGTGTTTTTTCTTTAGGTGCAGTTTTTTCCTCTGCAATAGTTTCTTTTCCTGCTCTAGTTTCTTCTTCTCCTTTCGGCTCATCTTTCTGCTCATCTGCAGGTTTTTTATCTTCAGTTTTTTTCTTAGACATTCAAGAGCCTGAAATGATATTTATTTATAAAGGTTTAGGCGGAGTAAATTTGGAAGGAAAAGCCATCAAAAACAGCATCTTTAAATAGCTCTTTTACCTTCTCCGTTAAACAGCAGCAAAAAAGAGGCCCCATGACTTTATATGAGCTTATCAGAAATATCCAGCACAGGGAACGGCTGGGTAGGATACTGGAAGTTTTCTCTGAGCAGGGCTTCGGCTATTTGATCTCTAAAGTTGACCTGCAGGGGCATGTTCCATTTAAAAAAAGACTTCAAGCCCTGATTAGCCGCGAAAAAGCAACCAAGCCGGCGGAAAGATTAAGGCATGCTTTTGAACAGTTAGGCCCGACGTTCGTCAAATTTGGACAACTGCTTTCCCTCCGGCCGGATTTAATCCCTTACGAATATGCTGCTGAATTTGAAAAAATGCAGGACAAAGTTCCGGCCTTCCCTTTTCTGCAGGCGAAAAAAATCATAGAAACTGAGCTGGGCAGGCCGCTGAACAAAATATTTACTTCTTTCAACAAGACGCCTATTGCTTCGGCATCCATCGCCCAGGTCTATAAAGCCAAAATTGGCAAAAAAAGTGTAGCAGTCAAAGTTCAAAGGCCAAAGATCAGGAAAACCATCAAAACAGACATAGAATTAATGTACAAGCTGGCCGGCCTGCTGGAAGAGCGCGCTCCCGAGCTAGGCAGATACCACCTTAAAAGCATCGTCCACGAGTTTGAAAAATGGACGATAAAAGAGCTTAATTTCAGGATTGAGGCCTATTATTCTGGCGAATTTGCCAAAAATTTCCAGGGCAGCAAAACAGTTGTCATACCCAAATGCTACCTTAAAATTTCCGCTGAAAAAGTTCTGGTCATGGATTTCATTGAAGGAATGCCGCTGCATGAGCTGCAGAATCTGGAGAAAAAAGACCATAAAAAAACAGGCCCAAAAACAAGCATAGAAAAAATAATCAAAAAAGGCTATGAAGCGTTTATCAAGCAGGCCTTCATTGACGGCTTGTTCCATGCAGATCCTCATCCAGGCAATATTCTTATCCTCAAAGACGGAAGAATCGGCTTGATTGACTTTGGCATCGTCGGGCACTTTGACAGCAAACTCAAGCAGTCTTCCCTGGATTTCTTCAGATGCATACTTAACAACGATCCTGAAAAAGCAGCAAACGTCGTCCTGCGGATGTCCCCCGCAGAAGGAGAATTTGACCGCCGCAGGTTTTATTCTGACTTTAAAGAAATCTTCGAGCAGCTGCAATACACTTCCCTTAAAGATATCAGGGCAAGCCAGATCGTCAAAGAAGCGCTGGAAGCAGCACAGAAACACCAGCTAAGCATACCTACTGATTTTGTCCTCTACGGGAAAACCCTGATTACGCTGGAAGGAGTGGCCTTTAAGTATTACCCGGAATTTAATTTCTTCAATGAATCCAGAACAATTCTCAGCAAGCTGCTTGACCGCACTTATTTTGCAAAAGAAATCATCAGCAAAACCAAAGACAAAATATCAGAATATAAGGAGCTTGCCGAAACCTTCCCGGAAACAGCCGCAGAGATTTTGGAGAAAGCCAAGCGCTTCACATTGAACATAGACATTGAAGACAAGGATGTTAAGAATCTAACTTTGGAAATAGAAAGGTCCTCCGGGAATATCGCTTTAGGGTTCATCATTGCTGCGCTGATTGTTGCTTCAGCCCTGATCATGCTTGTCGGTGTTTCTGCTTATGCTTATATTGGGGGTTTTATGGCTGCAGGCATACTTACACTCTGGCTCATTCACCGGACGATCTTCGTGAAAATTGCCAGAAAGGGATAAATCAGTGCCAGAAAAATTAACTGAAAAGAACGAGAAAATTGAAAATAATTTTCTCTAGTTTAAAAGTATTACATACTTTATAAGCAATTAAAAAATAATAAATAACAAAAATTAACTAAAAATAATGAAAAAATTAAAAAAATAATAAATAAAAAAATTAACTAAAAATAATGAAAAAATAAAAGTAATAATAATAATAATAAAAAAACATTACATCTATAAAAAAAGGTGAAATGCACATGAAAAAAGAACAATTGCTTAGGAAAGGCCTGCTTATCGGTGTAGGCGTGGCCGCTTACGCCAAAGAAAGAGCTCAAAAAGCAGCCAAAGAACTGGTCAGGAGAGGAAACATCAGCGAAGCGGAAGGAAAAAAGCTTGTCAAAAAGATTTACCTGGAAGCGGAAAAGTCGCGCAAAAGAATCGCCTCGGTCGTTGAAAGTGAAATGAAACGGCTGATGAACGCTGCTGACAGGAAGCGTGCAAAGAAAAAGAGAAGATAAACAGCTAGTTATAGATAACTGCAAAAGTTAATGCACATTTTTTCGGGGTTAGCTATTCCGGTAACTGCATTATTTATGATGCTCTAAGTGATGCAGTTATCGATAGCATAAAGGGCCGTTAATAATGCAGGATTTGGCGTTCTCTTACCCCTACATTTTTGTATGAACGGACCTTTTCTTCTATTTGTAGGGGTAAATGCGGACGAAAGCTCTTAAAAGAGAAAAAATTGCTCTTTGTTAAAATGTGTTAAAAGAGTGCCCTTTATTTCTTCTTCAGCGTAATTTCAATGTTGCTGACCCTTACCTGCCGGCCCTCTTTATTCTCAAACTCTTCGCTGCCTATTTTTATGTCCTTAACTTCTACGGTATTGTCTAAAAACCTCTTTCTGGACACTTCCGCAACATCTACCGCCCGTGAAATGAACTTCCCCCTGGCCTTAATGACCACTTCGCTAGAGCCCTTTGTCGTAAACTGCATAACCACGCCGGTCACATAATTCATGAAAGGCTTGCTGCCGATAAAGATAGAATTGTCTTCATTCATTTTCATCCCTCCTGTTTTTCCCGAGAGGGCATGCCTGGTCAATGCCCCTGTTTCTTCAGCCTTGTTGCATAACCTGCAATGATATTTCTAAGTTTCTTGCTAAAAACGTTTGCATACGAAGCAGTTAATTTTTTGTTCTGCTCAAAATCGGTTGAGAACTTATCACCATGCATTTTAATAAGCTCTTTGGTCTTCCTTTTGATAAACGTTGTTTTTATTCTGCCCATTTTTTTCTGTTGCTTTTGCTACTCCCTCTTTTGCTATTCTTGTTTTTGCTATTCCCTCTTTTGCTATTCTCACGCTTCTTTTTTTGTAGTCTTTTTTTGTGGTTTTCCCTAAAATCCTTCCTTTTATTTTAACCCCTTTTTCTATTATCTTAACCCATTTATTAACCCATTTATACATTATTTTAACCCATTTATAAACATTTTGCTGGGAATTAACCCGCCTTAGATACTTTTTCGTAATATTTATATATTAATTTCCCTTTCCTAGGCAGATGGTTATTCTCTTTGACCAGTTTAACCTTCCTGAGGATATCTATAAGATTATTTTTGCTACAGAGCAGCAGGAAGAAGTAGCCAAAATGCTCATCAAATATATGTGGAACAATGGCGGGGAGATCGGAAAAACTGAAATGAGCCTCTTTGCCACCCAGCTGCACGAAGGGACAATTATTCGCGAGAAAGGCAAATCGCCGCTGGAAAAAGAAACTAAGATTTCTTACAACAAGAGACAGTTTTACGACCGGATTTTGACGCCGATGCGGGGAATGGGGCTGATTGACTACGATTTATACAAAAAGACATACAGGATTTCTGACAAGTTCAACAAACTGCTGATCAGGATTGGGCTGATGTGGCTGAGGGAGCTGGAAAAAGAAAAGAAGAAATAAATATTTTGATTACAATCTTAATTACAAGTCATCTTTTATACAGACACTACCCTTTACATTCTTTTTGCTTACCCTTTACAATTAATTTCTAAAAAATAGATGGTAACGTTAAAACAGAATTATAAACATTAAAACAGAATTAATTTCAATTAATATATTTTCCTTCTTTGCTTCAAATGTTTTAAACAAACTGCACACAATAAAGAACCCCTTTTTCAGCACCTATACTCACTCGCATAAATAATTGAGCGAATAGATGCTCGTTCGTAATAAGCAAAGCGCACTGTTCATGCTCAAATATTTGTGCGCTTTGCTATACTTCTATTAAGTCGCTCTTTTGGAAGATGTGCTCATTAACCCCTATCCTAAAGCCTTCTACTTCTGTATCAAATTCTGTTAGGGGAATTTTTCCTTCAAACTGCCTTTTAACTCTTTCGTTCTTAAAAAAATCTCCGGAATCATGAAATCCCTGACAAACCCCTTTTCTTGCCATAAGAAGAGCATAAGTGAAAAAATCTCCTTTTTTAGAGCCATGCAGTTGGGAATTTTGCAATCCCTCCCAGGCTGTCATCAGTATTCTTGATAAATTCTCTCTTCCAACATCTAACCCAAACCGTTTCCGATAAAAACCCGGTATTTGTAAAGTAAACCCATCCATCAACCCAACTGCCATACTCAGGAGTTTTTGCAGGGAGAGTAATATATTGCCTGTAAGCGCTTTCATTCCAACAAATAGCTTCAAGAACTCTTTGCGAGGGCATGAACAATTCCATTTTAAATAAACTTAATTAAATAAACTCAAAAATTTCAAAAAAAAAATAATAAAACCAGCTCAAAAGATTCTTTCTACAAAATCCTTTCTACAAATCTGCATCCCTTCTCAGCACGCTTACTTTGTCCAGCCTTTCCCAGGTGAAATCAGGATCACTCCTGCCAAAATGCCCGTAAGCGGCAGTTTTCTTGAAAATCGGCCTTAAGAGATTCAACTGCTCAATTATCGCCTTTGGCCGGAAGTCAAAATGCTCGCGGACTAATTCCACAATCCGCTCCTCAGGTATGGCGGCCGTGTCAAAAGTATTGACTAAAATGCTTACCGGCTGGGCTACGCCGATAGCATAAGCGACTTGAATTTCACACTTCTCAGCCAATCCGGCAGCAACAATGTTCTTAGCCACATAACGCGCATAGTAAGCTGCTGAGCGATCTACCTTGGAAGGATCCTTCCCGGAAAAAGCCCCTCCTCCGTGGCGGCCCATCCCCCCGTAACTGTCAGCAATGATTTTTCTTCCCGTCACGCCTGCATCTCCGACAGGCCCGCCAATGACAAACCTGCCTGTGGGATTAATAAAATACTTGGTATTGCTGTCAATCCATTCATGGCAAATGGGCTTGATAATTTTCTCTATTAAATCATGGCGAATCGTTTCCAGATCAACGTCGGGATGATGCTGTGTGGAAATAACTACCGTATCCACACGTTTTGGTTTTCCGTCAGCATATTCAACAGTAACCTGTGATTTCCCGTCCGGGCGCAGGTACCACAATTCTCCACGCTTGCGCGCACTGGCTAAACGCATGGTCAGTTTGTTGGCTAAAACGATTGGTAGGGGCATATACTCGGAAGTTTCATTGCAGGCAAAGCCAAACATCAGGCCCTGGTCACCTGCTCCTTGCTCTTTATACAGCCCCTCGCCTTCCGTAACTCCCTGAGAAATATCCGGCGATTGCTCGGAGAGAGCTACAAGCACGCCGCAGGTTGAGCCTTCAAAACCATACTCGGGCTTATCATAGCCTATCTCTAGAATGGTGCTGCGGACAATTTTCTGAATGTCAACGTAGGTCTTAGTAGACACTTCTCCGGCTACAACCACAAATCCTGTTTTCGTCAGGCACTCAACTGCCACCCTGGACTTAGGGTCGTCTTTAATCATCGCATCCAGAATAGCATCAGAAATCTGGTCGCACATTTTGTCCGGATGCCCTTCAGTCACGCTTTCAGACGTAAAAAAATAAGTTTCATTTTCCATTTTGGTTACCTCGCATATTGGTTTATTAATCTTTAAATCGGGAAATATTATGGTTTGATGAAGTATTTTAATATTATTATTCTAGAAACCATAACATGCTTTGTGGCAAGGCCTTTTTCCTTCAGAACTTATAGGGCCGCTCCCATGCCTAAAATGAAGAGAGAATTCCCCCTTTAACCGGTCGTAAGCCATTTGCGCTGCTTCTTGCCTTTCTGTGTCCCCTCTTCTGCCAAACTCACCTATTGCGCCTTCGGCAGCTTCTGCAAGAACACCTAACAAATAATCAATTTTGGATAACCCGCTCAGACCGCTGTATATACCGGCATTAAAACCTCTTTGAAATCTCTCTGAAACACCAGTATCTTTCAGTAAATCACTTATTGATGCGTTGCTTATGGGTCCTTTTTCATTTTTGATTGCCATTACAGCAAATAAAAAGAGCATTTATTTAAACCCTCCTGACAACAATATTCTGATAGGAATATTTATAAATAATGTATATTCTTCAATAGATATGATAGAAGAATAAGAATTAAACAATGATGAATTAAACAATGATGAATTAAACAATGATAGAAGAATTAAATGAAATTGAGAAATTAAGAAGAAAATACGACCTTACCCAAAAGGAGCTTGCTGACAAAGCCGGAGTTTCCCAGAGCTTAATCGCCAAGATTGAAGCGGCTAAAATAGAGCCTACTTTCAGCAGAGCTAAACAGATTTTTAAAGCCCTGGAAGAGCTGAGGGAAAAAGAAGAAGTAAAAGCCGAAAATGTCATGCGTAAGACCGTTGTTCTTGCCAATGCCAATGATTCATTAAAAGAAATCGTCAAAAAAATAAAAAGCAAGGGCATTTCACAGCTGCCGGTACAAGCAAAAAATAAAATCTGCGGCCTGATTACTGAAGGAATTATCTTAAAAGAGATTTCAGAAAACCCGGAAAAATTTTCTTCCCTTAGGGCTGAAGAAGTTATGGAGGATGCTCCCCCCATCATATCGCCAAAAACAGGGTTAAAAACATTGCTTAATCTGCTCCAGGAGTACCCTGTTGTTTTAGTGGCTGAGAAAGGGGAAATTAAGGGGATTATTTCCAAGACAGATTTGCTGGGGAGAATAGAATAAAATTAATTAATTTTTTACTCATCCATCGCCTGAAAAGCAAGAATATCTTCAGTGCTTAATTTTTTCTTTTTCCTTATCTTTTCTTTGACTTCAGCAGTTTTTTCACGGACCTTCTGCCTGAATTTTTTTTTGTCTTCCTCGCCTAAAATTTTGCCCAGCTCATCCACATTCACAGCTGCTTCTTTAAATTCCTTCTTCGCCTGCTCAAATTTTGCTTTCAGCTGCAGATACTTTTCAGCCAAAAGCTTTTCCTCACCCTTATATTCTTTCCCTTCTTTAAGCAGGCTGACTAACTGCTCATGCTTTGCCTGCGACTGCTCTGCCAGATCCTGTACCTGATGATGGATTTCTTCCGCCTGCCGGCGTGACTCAGCAAAATTTGCTGCCGCGGTATTTACACTTTTCCACGCTTCTCCCAAAGCCTCCACCTGTTTGTATTCTGCTTCAAGCTCTTTGATCTTTTTCCGCAGCTGCTGCTCATGCGGGAAAGGCATTACTTCTGTTTCAATTTTCTCTTCCAGCTTTCTGATGAGCATTCTAATCTTAGCAGGACTCTCCCCGACATCAACCTGCTCCAGCAGCTCTTTCCTTTTTTGGTCAACTTCTTTCCTGGCTGCCGATTTTTCCTTTGCCAGAACATTCCTTTCGTCCCTTTCTTTTTTAAGCTCTTTAACCTGCCGGGTTAATCTGTCCCTTTCCGCCCTTAAGCCTCTAATCCTATCCCGGCGGGAGCTCGTTTTTTCCCGGTATGCCTTTAACTGGCGGTAAGCTTCTTCCTTCTGAGAACCAAAAGTATTAAGCCGGGAGCGCAATTCAGACAACTCTTTCTTCTTCTGATAAAATTCTTTCCTTAATTTTGCGGATTCGTTTGCTTCCATCGTGCTTGTTGAAAATTATTTTTTGAAATCCAAATTTTTGAAATCCAAAAAGAGCCCCCATTTAAAAACCACTTCCTTTGAAAACCCAAAAATAAAAAAATAAAACATTTATTTCGCATTATTGTGCGTCACTTTGACATCGTTTATTGACATCGTTTATACTGCTGCATCTCCCTACCCGAACAAAGCGCCCAGGCCAGCGGCAGCAGCTTCCTCAGCCTTCTTATCGTCTTCTTTCTTTTCTTCTTTCTTGCTTTCAGCAGCAGGAGCTTTTCCTTCAGCTGCAGGTGCTGCAGCAGCAACCGGAGCAAGAGCAGCCTTCTTGACAGCTTCATCAATGTTCACACCATCAAGAGCAGCAACCAAGGCTTTAACCCTCGCTTCATCCGCTTTAACTCCAGCAGCGGTCAAAACAGCTTTAACTGCGCTTTCAGTAATTTCCTTTCCTGCTTTATGAAGCAACATTGCGGCGTAAATGTATTCCATTTTTTATACCTCCATTGAGGACATGAAACTTGAGTTTCTTTAATCCCCGTTTCTTCAATCCCCTTTTGTTGTCAAACTTATTAAGAGCGTAACCTATAAGTTAGCCTCCCCTTTTAAGGAAAGAGCCTGCTGCTCTGACTTAGCCAACAGCTCACTTAAAGTTTCGGGAGTTAATATTCCCTGCTCAACTGCCAGGGCCTTGGCTTCCTTGAATGCTTTCTGTACAAGCAACTCTCTTGTTTCAGCTGTTAAATAAGCGGCATCCAAAGCTAAATTTATCGCCCACTGTGCAGCCTGTGAAATGTTTGCAGCATATTCATCTTTGTCTATATGCAGCTGCTTGGCCTCAAAAATCAGGCCGTTTTCCCATACTGCAACTAAGTTAAGCCCGATTTCCATCGGCTTGATATCAAGGCGCTTTAACGTCTCGGAAAGTTTTTGGGAAATGACATCCCCTTCTTTGGCAACTTTAGTATCAGCAAGAATGGCTAATTTCCCGGCATCTACTTTTGTTTTTATGCCCACGGCAGCCAACTCGGAAATTATCGGCCCGGGAGCAAAATTTGTCGGCCCGGCCTTAACAACAATATCTTTAGGTGCCGTCTGCCCCGCTTTCGCCGGAGCTTCGGATTTATTCTTTTCAATGATTGAACTTAAAATAAATGGGTTGTCTTTGCTTAATATCAACGCCGGCATACCTTTTAATCTTTCAGCCAGCGATTCTATGTCTTTCTTTTTAGACTCAAGAAGAGCCCGCTTAAGCAAGCGCTTGCGCGCAACGCTTATTTTTATTCCCTTTTCCCTTAGCATCCTGCACATTTTCTGCATCTGCTGGGCAGGAAGATTCTCTAAATTAACAAGGCCGACAATAGGATAGCTTTGAACTTCTTCGGTAAGCTTCTTCACTAATTGCTGTTTTTGTTCGCTGACCATTTCATATGTATTTCATGTATAAATTTTGATTATATCTTTATTTGATATTGACTATAATTTTATCTTTATTATCTCTTTATCATTCTTTGATTATATCTTCACAGGCTTGCCCATCGTTAGCTTCAAAGTGACATTTTTAATATTCTGTATCTCACTGGGAAGCTGCTTAAGAGTAGCCTGATAAACTGTAAGGATGTTGTCAATGACCTCCTCATCGGGCTGGTTTTCCTTGCCGACCATGCACTGCAAGTTAATTCCTTTTTTCGCACAGAGGTAAACGGTAGAATTAAGCTTCCTAACCAGTGCTTCCAGGTTGGCGTTGGGCGGCACAACGCAGCCCAGCTTGGGATTGGGCATCTTTCCCTTCGTTCCTAAGACCTTACCAAAGGCAACAGCCACTTTAGGCATTAATGTTGCCTGGGCGACGAAATAATCGTAATCTTCAGCCAGTTTTCTCGCCGTTGCCTTATCTTTATATTTCAAAAAATCCTGCTCTTCAATAGTCAAGTCACAAAACTTCTTTGCCTGCTCCCTGAGCAGCTGGTCTGCAAAACAGGCTACTTTCACTTTCTTGCCCCGCGGAAAATGCAGAGCAACGAAAAAATCTACCGGGTTCTGTTTCAAAACAATGTTCTTAAGATTAATAATTAAATCGTACGATTGTGAGAATTTGCGTTTAGGTTGTTTCTTCAGCTCTTCCAATGCTTTTTGAATCTGCTCTTTATCCATGTGAACCTCCTACAAGAGAAAAAATCACACTTGCAAAATAATTTGCAAAATGGATCTTATTTTATTGTAGTTTTAACGGTTTTCAGGTAGGATGAGCTCTTTTTTATAAAGGTTTTGGAGAAATTAACCGGCCCGCATAAAAGAGAAAATTGAAAAAAACAATTTCACTGGATTAAAGATACTTTACAAACGAACAGACAAGAAAATAAATTAAGGTTCAAAATTGAATCTTAATGCTTTACATTAACAAGCACAACGACCTCGGCTAACTAAACTTTTTAAAATAGTATAGAAAAATTTATATAGTATTATCTTTTTTAGATAGTATTATCCTTTTTTGATAGTATTAAAAAACAAAATTTTGCTATGATCCCGCCAAACCCCTTTAATCCTGGATCGCCTGTTGACCCTCATGATTTTGTAGGAAGAACGCAAGATTTAGAGAATTTCCGACAGAAACTAAGGCAGACCATTGGCGGCTCTCTAGCCAGCATGTCGGTAGCAGGTGGATATGGTATTGGAAAAACTTCTTTTTTACACAAATGCAAAGCCATTGCTGAAGAACAAAATGCCTTAACAATCTATTTTTCCTTAAATGAAATGGATGAATTGACTAGAGAAAGGCTGGCAAGCATTCTCATTGAACGAGTGCAAGAGAAAGTAAATGAAGAGGTGATACTTCAAAGAATATCATCAAGTATTCTCAATATATTAAAAAAAATTAAGATAAAAACAGGGGGCGGAACAGAAATAAGCTTAACAGAGCCTCGCAAAGAAAGCTTTCCTGACATTCAATCAGCTTTAACAGCAGCTTGGCAAAGCCTTAAGGATGTAAAAACAGCAATTGTTTTTCTTATAGACGAAGCGAGGGGTCTGGAAAGAAATCGTGCCGAATTAATACTCTATTTACGGGCGGTCCTAGAACAACTTCAAATAAGCCGAACGCCGGTTATGATCGTCCCGGCTGGAAAATTGACCATCACAGGTCCTTCGGGGTCTGGATTTTCTCCATTAGTCAGGACCTTTCCCCCAGCACTTTTAGAGAATTTTAATTATCAGGAAAGTAAATCATTTGTTGAAAAAAAATTAAATCAAGCAGGGATAACTATCAAAGAAGAAGTTCTTAAAAAAATTTATGTGGTGACCGAAGGGCATCCTTTCGTTCTTACCGCCTATTTAGCCACAGCATACTCTAAATTAAAACTAGGATGTCAAGAGTTAAGAGAAGAACATTTTGCCGCTGCCGACCTGGAATTTGTTAATAGAGTATTAGCTCCTTTCTTTTCAAGATTTTACGATCTCTCTGGTAAAAACAACCGAAACATTCTGCATGAAATAGCTATCCATTCCAAAGAAGAGATCTTGCTTTCAGAATTGAGTAGTAAATTAAACAAGAACAATAATGAAATTTCACCACACATTGGAAAGTTAGTTCAGGAAGGCGCCATCATCAGAACGGATAGAGGAAAGTACAAATTATTTCATCACCTGCTGAGAACTTATATCCAGAATAAGCAACCCTGATAAAACAGCTAAACCCTGATAAAACGGCTATTTTCGCCCCTTCTTTAAAACCTTCCCCCTACAATATTAAAAAGAAGAATCAAACTAATTATAATTGATAAACAAAAATACCTTTTTCTAAACATAAATAGATAATAAATAAACATATAGAGAAAATAATAATCATTTCAAGACAAAAAAGAAACAAAAATAGCTAAAAAGTAAACAAATAAAGAAAAAACAAAGAAATATTTATAAATGATTAAAGCAGTTCCTGGCCAACTTGAACAAAAAGGAAGAAAGTGGGAAAGATGGCGGATTAAGCACGCTTTTATCTAATTTAAGCTCTAAGCAGCTGCTAAAGATGCTTCTTAAAAACCTGCACGAGCAGCAGGGGCTTAATCTGGCTGAGCTGATCAGAATTTATGAAGATGCAAAGGGAGAAATCCTAGTGCCCCTGTCTATCTTTTCTTACAAGTTAGAGCCAGCCGAAGCCCTCTGCAAATATCTCAAAGAGAATGAAAATCTCTCCTACAAAGAAATTGCCCGGCTGATTAGCAGGAAGGAAAAAAGTATCTGGGCAACGTATCAAAGGGCCGGCAAAAAAAGGAAACAGCCATTTTTGAAAACTGAAGAGAAATATTTGCTGCCTGTTTCGATATTTAAAGACCGTTCTTACAGCCTGCTGGAAAGCGCTGTTCTCTATCTCAATAAAATCCACAGATTAACCAATCCGCAGATTGCCAGGCTGCTCAACAAAAGTGCTAATTCCATAGCTGTACTGATGAAAAGGGCGCGGGATAAAGGCAGAGAATAAAACAAACGAAACAATGAACAGAAAAAGAGAAAAAGACTGCAAGAGGAAAAAATTAAACATAAATAAATCAAACTTGCATGCTGCAGTTAACAGCAGAAATATCTCTGGGCGCACTTCCCTGGAAAAACGGCTCTCGTGGGTGCAGAAAGAGCTTGCAGGTATAGGTCCGATAAACAAAACAAGAAATCCTGCAAGGGATGAAAAGCCGCCGCTATGGAAGAAATCGCCTTCTGAAATTCCTCTCTACAGCCATAAGCCTTACTATCACACTGCCGGCATTAAGCTGTTTATTGCCCTATTGCTTGTAGCAGCAATATGTTCGGTGTTTATGGGCTCAATAAGCCTGGAAAAGATAGCTGGTGACATAGCAGACGTAACAACGGATGTAACCGAGCCCATGGCAGAATTTTTTGAGAGCCTTTTCTCCAAAGCGGGCGCAGTTACCGGAGCAAATGTCATTACCCTGCCGGCTGTTGAGGAAACTTCTACAACATCTGCAACTTCTACAGCGGCTGCAAAAGAAAAAATAGAGCCGGACAAAAATAAACAGCTCACTCTAACTGGAAGCCCTTTAGTATCTACCGGTGCAACTTCTGCAGGGAACACCTATTACAGCATAAGAACAAATTCATCGGCTACATACAACTCTTATAACTGTGATACCAAAGCCCCAAGCAATTCTTCCGGCACTGGAGATGATGGGATGCACAATACAACTCTTGGGTTTCCTTTTCCCTATTTCAATCTGGTTAAGCCGGCAGCGGAGACGATTTACATGGACACCAACGGAAGGTTAAGCTGGAATGACGCCACTTCTGATTTTAGTCCTTCCGATTTGGAAATGATGGCTGAGCAGAACATTGCCGCACTCTGGCAGGATTTAGGCGGCACCCCTTACAATAATGAGTACATTTGCACTAACCAGGGAACTGCTCCAAACAGGTACGCTGTCTTCCGCTGGGACAGCGCTTATTATGACAACGCCGGAACGGTTCAGGCAGAAGCGATCTTATTTGAAAACGGAACAATACACTTTCGCTATGGCAGTGTAGCCGACCATACCGATGCCGATCCTACCATTATAGGAGTCAGCCTTGGCGATAATGCCAATTACAATTTCACCAGCAACTTGACTGTTACCGGAGGTGTGCTGACCAACAATTCAGCATTCATTTATTCCAGGAACCTTCAGTCAGCCATAAGCTCGCTAATACTAAACAGCACTAATATTTCTTCCAACAGCACTAACGAAAACCTAACCGCTTACACGTCCACCAGCGATGGCAATAATGATAATGTCAAGGTAATCTATAATTGGTACCGCAATAAAACGGCAATTGCTGTTGTAAACATGCCCTTTGAAGGAGTTGACAACACTGCCAGCAATAATAGCTGGGATTACTCCGGCGCGGGAAACAAAGCCACGGAAGTAGGCAGCATTGTTTGGAATTACAGCGGAGGGCATGACCGCTTAGGGGCATACGAATTCGACGGGACGGATGCCAATTATCTTTCTATTCCTAGCGCAGCCAGCCTGAACCTGACTGCGGCTGGAGCTTTTGCCATCGCTCTCTGGATAAAACCTGCAGACGTATCCGGCTGGCAGTACATCCTCGGGAGTACTTACAATGGAGCTACGTTTAGAATGCCGCCAGCTTTTGCTTTAAACGGAGGGGATTTATCCATCCGCTGGACGGTAAACGATGCCGGCGGGCAGAGGGCTTTGGCAGCCAGCAGTGTCGATGCCGGCAAATGGAGCCATATTGCCACAACATATAATGGCACGCACGTTAAACTGTTTGTCAATGGCTCGCTTATAGACACGCAAGCCGCTTCAGCTCCCGACTCTACCAGTCAGGCCCTAACCATCGGCAGAAGGGGAGATGTTCCTTATGATACGGGTTTAGTCTTCAATGGAACTATTGATGACCTGTTTATATTCAATATCTCATTATCCGACAAGCAAATTCAGGCCCTATACGAAAATAAAACAAGCATAATCGTTAGTGATGAGACAAAAAAAGACCAAATCTGGCAGGCTGCCGCTACAGCAAATGACGGCTGGCAGGATAGCTCCACAAACCTTTCCGATAACATCACCATCGGAAACGTTAAGCCCGCTCTGGACTCATTAATACTAAACACAACCGACATTTCCAGAAATGACACTGCTCAAAACTTAACTGCCTACTGGAGTATTTCTGATGTTGATAGTGAC
Source organism: Nanobdellota archaeon (assembly GCA_040751885.1). Classification (GTDB taxonomy): domain Archaea; phylum Nanobdellota; class Nanobdellia; order Woesearchaeales; family GW2011-AR9; genus JBFMFP01. The sequence goes on along the minus strand of JBFMFP010000006.1, from coordinate 15,929 downwards.
CCTGTTAAGAATATAACTAACTGGTATCTGAACGGGACTTCTCTTACTGTGCTGAATATGCCCTTTGAAAAAGTTAGTGATGCTACTATCAATGCCACAAAAGATTATTCTAGGTATAACAATACTGGTTCTGAACAGGGAGGAATTACCTGGAATGCTACTGGGGGAAAAGATGGAAAAGGAGCTTTTCAGTTTGATGGCGTGAATGATTATATTGAATTTGGCACTACTCCTAGCTTTAACAAGATGGAATATAATAATTTTTCAGTTTCGTTATGGATTAAATTAAATTCTAACTCTT
>JBFMFP010000006.1:0-15528 GCA_040751885.1 Nanobdellota archaeon | reverse complement strand
TAGTGGACAAACTGCAAAAATAGGTAAGGGGTATAATTATTTCAATGGCACTATTGATGATGTTGTTATCTGGAATAAGGCTTTGTCCGCAGAGCAGGTTGTAGCATTATACAACAACAGAACTGACCTGATTGTTTCACAGGAGACAACAGCAGGAGATGGGTGGAATGTTTCTGTAACTCCTAATGATGGCATAGAAGATGGAGTTACTGTCTTTTCAAATAATGTTACGATTGTTAGCAATACTCTGCCCTCTGCTCCGGCATTAGTCTCCCCGGCAAATAACAGTAATATTACTAATCGCACTTCTCCATTCATCTGGAATAACTCAGCCGATGTTGATGGCGATACTTTAACCTACAATATTGTTATAGATGATAATCCTACATTCAACAATCCTGAAGTTAATGTAACTAACATCAACCCAACAAACTCAGTAAACACGACATATGATTTAACTACTGAACTGAGTGTAGACACCAGATATTATTGGATGGTGCGCGCCAATGACAGCACTGGATATGGAGCTTATTCACAAATGTTTAATTTTACTTTGCAGTCATATTTAGCCCTAACAGCAACAGTAAGCTCTGTTAACTTTGGCTCCCACCAGCCGGGAGATTCTAACAATACTACAACAAACAACCCGCCCCCATTCAAAGTAGAAAACACAGGAAACATCTTTGTCAATGTAACTGTCACCGGAACGCAATACTTCACAACGGGCGGATTCCCCAGCAATAATTTCCAATACAACATCTCTGTAAGCGAAGAGGGAGCTTATGATTTAACTAACTCAACAAAACGCTGGACGAATGTAACTTCCACCAGCACAATTGTTGACGTAGCTTTTTTAGACTGGCATACGGTCTATGATGACTTTTTAATGCACTTGCTTATCGGGGTGCCTGAAGACGAGCCGCCGGGAGATTTAAGCTCAACAATAACATTCACAGGGAATTCATAAATCATCAATGTCTGTAAAAATAATAAAAACAACTTATAAAAAACAAAAAAACCTAAAAAAATCAGGAGCTAATAAGCAAAATCAAAACAAAAAAGCAAACAAAATTAACAAAACTAAAACAGAATAAAAAGCAAACAAACACAAAAAGCAGATGAAACGGATGAAACAAAAAACAATCCGCACAATTGCCTTGGTAATAGCTTTTGTATTAGCACTGCAGCTGACTCTTGCTTTAGGCATCAAGCCGGCAAAAACTGTCCTGCAGTCGGAAAAGGACTTAAACTATTCCGGCAGCTTTTTCGTCGTTAATAATGATAAGCAGGAGCTGACGTTAAAATTATCCGTCGGCGGCAGCATGGGTGAATATGTGCACCTGAACACAGAAGAGCTGCACTTCCGTGACATTGACGAAGAGCAGACGGTCAGCTTTGAAGTAAACCTGCCGCATAAAAAAATCAAAGATATAACTCCGGGAGTCAATTACGCGGAGATTGTTGTAGAGGAAGTTCCTGAAGAAGAGTTTGCAAATACTGTCTCCTCAAGGCTGGTACTGAAACACAAAATCATTATTGAAGGGCCTAAGCCGGACAAGTACATTAAAACAAAACTCAACTTCCACGACGAAGGTGAGGCCATCAGCTTAGTCTCGGAAGTGGAGAATATCGGAAAACTGGATATTGATTCCGTGCAGACCACCTTCTACGTCAATGACAAAAAGCAGGAAACACATACTTTAACTACAGAAACAATCGCGCTGAAAAAGAACGAAGACCGGCTGCTCAGAACATCGGTGAACAAAGATTTGTTTGAATTGGGAGAATTTGAAGTATCGGCGGTAACTACTTACGACGGCGAGCAGATGGAAGTTGTCAAAAAACTTCTTGTTGGAAAACCGGAAGTTGAAGCCACTTATTTCAGCGAATATTTCATCGCCAACAAAATTAACAGTTATTCTATGGATTTGTTAAACAAGTGGAACAAAAAGATAAATAATGTCTTTGTGGATGTAACCATGAAAAAAGAAAACCAGCCCGTCGGCCAGTTCAGGACCAAGTCTACGGATATAGAAGGAAAAACGACCAAGACTATTGAGGATTTCCTTGACGCTCGCAACAAAAATCCGGGCAAGTATTCCTTTGACCTCGTAGTAAACTTCTGGAATAATTACAGGATGGAAACAAAAACATTTACCAGTGAGCTGCTTACGGAAAAAGAGTATGAAGAAGCGGAAAAAAGTACTCAGGTAAGAGCAACACAACTTCCTGCTGACAGCGGATTCGGCAGCAAATTCCTAATCTTGCTCATACCTAACATCATTGCACTGGGAGTGGCATTTTACCTCATTTATTTATACAAAAGGAAATCGGGAAAGGATACCGATGAAACAAATGAAAAAGAGAATTCTCTGTAAAATCTGCATTTTCTGCCAGTATGTCACGGGTGGCTGAAGTCTCAGCGAGGCCACAGCAAGTGGAAAATGCAGGGTCTGAGGAAACCACCCCGAGCCACCCTCGTTGCCACTCGGAGCTGGTTGTGCTTTTTTTTTGCAGGCACAGTCCAAAAAGTGAGTGATGGCAAGGCCAAGAATGTCCGACCAAAAGGGCAATATATTGAGGATTAAGGTCCGAAAACAATAGAGATAAACGACGATTATACTTCTCAAAAAACATCGGGTTTTCGGTTGGTCTGACTCCAGCAATCACTCACGAAACGGACTGTGCCTTTTTGCAGAAAGATTTAAATAGTTCTACAGTTTAACTGTTTAACAGGACTTGAGAGGTAAGCAAAGTGGATATTGATTTGGTAAAAATGAGCCCAAAAGGACAGTTAGTAGTTCCCCAGAGTATTAGGATTGATGAAGGATTTACTCCCGGGGATAGATTTGTTCCATTTCCTGTAAAAGGAGGAATTTTGTTTAAGAAAGTAAAAATGCCGGACGTGAAAGCTGAATTTCAAAAATTATCGAAAGAGATTGAGAAACAGTTCAGAAAGCAGAAAGTAACTCAGGAGGATGTCGATGAGGCTGTGAAATGGGCAAGACGAAAGTTGTCCTAGACACTAACATTCTCATTTCTGCTCTTGGCTGGTCGGGAAAACCAAGAGTTATTTTTGAAAAATGCTTGCATGGAAAGTTGGAATTGGTGATTTCTCCCGAACAAATTGATGAATTAAAAAGAGGAATGGATTACCCAAAATTCAGTTTTACCGAAGAGCAGAAAGCGACGTTTACTTCCATAATTCTCGAGATTGCAACGCTGGTGGAGATTCCTGGAAAAGTAAATATTGTTGTGGACGATCCTGACGATAATGCAATTCTAGAAACGGCTGTTATCGGAAACGTTCAGTACCTAATTAGTGGAGATCTTCATTTATTGAAATTAAAAGAATTTGCCAAAGTGAAAATAGTTTCGGCAAGCGGGTTTTTAGGAATTTAATATTTTTCGCCCAAGACACATCACTTGAAAAATGAACAGCTTTTCCCGGCTCAACTTTTTACCCTTTCACCCAAATATCTTTTTCAAAAAACTCTCGCTGGGATTTTCTTCTTTCAGCTGCTTAAGCAATTCTTTCTGCTTCCCGCTTAGCCTTGTTGGAACCTTAATATGCACTTTGACCATCTGGTCCCCATAGCCGGAATTATGAAGCGAAGGCATGCCTTTGTTCCTCATCCTGAAAACAGTTTCCGTCTGCGTGCCTGCAGGAATAGTTAAGCTGGCTTTTCCATTCAGCGTAGGCACCTCAATTTCATCACCAAGCGCTGCCTGAGAAAAAGAGATCGGTACAGTGACATGCAAATCTCCATCGCGCAGCTCAAAAACATCATGCGGCTTTAAATAAATCTGTACGTAAAGATCACCGCTTGGACCACCAGAATCACCTACTTCTCCTTCTCCTTTAACTCGTAAGCGCATATTGCTCTCCACGCCTGCTGGAATAGACACTTCTATATTCTTTCTCTTCCTTACCACCCCCTCTCCTGAGCAATCCGAGCAGGAATCCTTAGGCAGCTCGCCGTGGCCATGGCAATAAGGGCATGGTCCAGTTTGCTGGAACAAGCCAAAGGGGGTGCGCTGGGTTCTCTTCATGTAGCCCGAGCCCTGACAGTGATGGCAGGATGCAAATTCCCCTGCTCCCTTCCCTTTGCAACTCCCGCACCGCTCCAGCTTGTTTAAAACGATTGTTTTTTTTGCTCCTGAATAGGCTTCCTCTAAAGAAATTTCTGTTTCATACAACAAATCCGAGCCTCTTCTTGCTCTGGAATACCTCCTAGAGCCTCCTCCAAAAACGTGCTCAAAGATGTCATCAAAATCGCCAAAAATCCCCGAGCGGAACTGGGACATAATGTCAGAAAAATCATAGCCCTGAAAACCTGCCCCTGCGGAAAAAGCTGAGCTGCCAAACTGGTCATACTGCTGTCTTTTTTTATCGTCGCCTAAAACAGAAACAGCCTCATTTATCTCTTTAAATTTCTCTTCGTATTCCTTCTTTTTATCCTCAGGAGCACGGTCAGGATGATATTTCAAGGCCAGCTTCTTGAACGCTTTTTTAATTTCTTCCCTGCTGGCATTCTTGTCAATGCCCAGCAATTTGTAGTAATCTTTATCGGCCATGGCTATTAGTTTTAATTATTGTTTAAATTATTAGTTTTAATTATTAGTTTAAATTATTAGTTTTAATTATTAGTTTAAATTATTAGTTTAAATTATTAGTTTTAATTATTAGTTTAAGTTGTAATGCAGGGTTATGGGTTTACCTGTAGCTCCAAATCCTCCGGCGTAAAAGGAAGAAGCTTAAAAATCTGCTGCTCGTAATCTAATTGATCTTGCTTAATTGCTTCCCAGTTTAAATTTTTCTTTTTAATCCAAAGACCATACTTTTGACGGATGTAATCCATGCGTTCTGCCAGCGGGACTACTTTATTTCCCAAAATTCTCCAGTCTACGTAATGCACAAAACGTGTTTCTTCACGGACCTTTGCCCAAGGATCCTTAGTTAATTTATCCAGCTCCAAAAATAAAGCAGCAAATTCGGGATATTTCCTTTTAAGTACTTCATAAGCAACAAAAGTTTCTGATTTTCCAGCATAAATGGAGCGCAGGCGCTGATGCATGGCTGCTTCTTCTGCTGTTGGCATGTAATTGTAAGGGGGATCAGTTAAGCGCTCTAATACTACTGCTTTCATAAAATCATGGAGCAAAGCAAAAGGTTTAATGACGTCTAATTGCAAAGGATAATTATGCTTAACTAATTCTTCTCCCAGAAATGAAGCTACTTTAAACACGGTCCGACAGTGTGCCTGTACCGTACCGGGCACTTTGTAGTGCTCAAAAAGTTCGTAGCATTGAGCAAAGGTGGGGGATTTCATTGTGGTTTCATTGTGATTCCATTGTAGTTTCATTGTAATAATCTTTTTATTTTCTCTTTGGAAGGAAGCCTTGTGCTATACTCTGCGATAAATATTTCTTTTTTCAAATCGCCCAAAGCATAATGTACCGTTTCCTCATCTTTGGTCTTGCAAACAATCAGGCCAATTGGCAACCGTTGCCCTTTTTGCATTTTGTTTTGTTTGTACCAATTAAGATAGGAATACATTTGACTAACGTGCTTATGTTGAAACGGCTCTGTCTTTACTTCCACTAAAACATAGCACAATAAACCAGCGTGAAATAGTTCCAAATCAATTTTATCATAGTTGCCACCGATAAGAATTGGTACTTCACGCTTTCCTACAAAGAAATCGGGACCTAGTTCTTGAAGGAACTGCTCTAATTTTTCTAATAAGGCTTCTTTAAGGTCCTTTTCTTGGTAATCTTTTTTGAGTTCAAGAAAATCAAAATGATAAATTTCTTTAAAAATCTGCTCTGGCTCAATGTTTTTTACAGGAAATTTCTTCTTAATGATCAAGCCGCCTTTTTTTTGTATCCTTCTGTAAAGATGTTTACTCACTTCCTCTTGAAGTGTTCTTGCACTCCATCCTTGCTCAATAATCTGTTGCTCGTAGAAGACCCTTTCTTCTTTATTTTTTAATCTGAGAAGTACACGATAATGGTTCCAGCTTAATTGTGCATACAATGCATGCACAATCGGATACACCCTATAAAGAAGTACCATTTCATACAGCAGCCTTTTAGAAAAGCCAAGATCTCTCGCTAAGTTTTCTACCAAATATTTCCCGTAATCTGCTCTTTCCTTATGCTCTAATTCTTCTCTAACAATCCTTTCTCCGACCTGCCAGTACGTCTGCACGCGCAGGTTATCAACTGCTTTATAGGCTTGATATTTTGCTTTAGTAAGAAGCGACTTCAATTCCTGCAACAATTCGGGATAATTTACTAATTGTGTTTTGGCTTCCGATTTCATTTTATTTTTCTTACGCTCACTTTTTCTGCGTCTACTTCTTTTTCATAAAACTCTTTTTCATAAAGCTAAATAAAAAGCTAAATAAAAAAAGAAATTAAAAGCTTACTTTTCCTCTTATTTCTCTCTTATTTCACCCTATTTTTTCTTCCTATTTCTCCCTATTTTTTCTCTTTAAACTCAGCATCAACTACGTTGTCATCACCACTGTTGTCATTTCCACCAGAATCACTGCTTTCACTATTGTCTTCATCGTCGTCATTATGGCTACTTTTTTTCCCTTTCTTGCTTTCTGCTTCCTTAGCCTGCTTTGCTGCCGCTTCCTGATACATTTTAGTGCCTATTTCCTGCACAGCTTTATTTAACTCTTCAATCTTCTTGTTGATCGCTGCAGCATCCCCGCTCTTTCTCGCTTCTTCCACTTTCTTGATTTTCTCTTCAATTTTCTGCTTAAGCTCTGCATCAACTTTATCACCAAATTCTTCCAGAACTTTTCTGCTTTGGTAAACAACGGCATCAGCATTGTTCTCTGCCTCAATTTTTTCCTTAGCCTTGCTGTCATCAGCTTCATGCTTTTTAGCTTCTTCTTTCATCCGCTCTATTTCATCCTTGCTTAAACTTCCCGTTCCGGTAATCTTAATCTTTTGCTCCTTGCCCGTTCCTTTATCTTGCGCGCGGACATCCAAAATCCCGTTGGCATCAATGTCAAAAGTAACTTCAACCTGGGGCACGCCTCTTGGAGCCGGAGGAATTCCAATTAAGTCAAACTGGCCAAGCAGCTTGTTGTCAGAAAACATCGGCCGTTCTCCCTGACCGACGCGGATGGTTACTGCTGTCTGATTGTCAGCAGCGGTAGAAAAAATCTGTGACTTCTTTGTCGGAATGGTTGTATTTCTTTCAATCAAGGGTGTAAACACTCCCCCTAATGTTTCAATGCCTAAAGTTAAAGGCGTTACATCAAGCAAAAGAACATCCCTAATGTCTCCAGCAAGGACTCCCGCCTGGATTGCTGCACCTAAAGCTACTGCTTCATCAGGATTAACAGATTTATCCCCTTCTTTTCCAACCAGCCTGCGGACCAATTCTTCAACTGCAGGAATTCTTGTTGAGCCTCCCACAAGAAGCACTTTGTCAATCTTGCCCGCTCCGGCACCATAATCTTTCAAGGCTGTTTTTACCGGCCCTTCCAGCCTTTTTAAAATCCCGGCAATTAACTCTTCGTACTTGGCCCTAGTCAGCTCCTCCTTGATGTGCTTTGGCCCGTTCCTGTCCGCAGAAATGAACGGGATGCTGATTTCAACTTTCATTTTTGAAGAAAGCTCTATTTTAGCTTTTTCAGCCGCTTCCTTCAGCCGCTGCATGGCTGTAGCATCTTTATTTAGGTCTATTCCTGTTGATTTCTTAAAGCGGTCAATAAGATAATTCATTATTTCTTCATCTATATCATCTCCGCCAAGGTGGTTATCACCGGAGGTAGCTTTAACTTCAAACACCCCGTCACCAAGCTCAAGTATAGAAACGTCAAACGTCCCGCCGCCAAAATCAAAAACAAGAATTGTGCGCTCTTTATCCTGCTTGTCCAAGCCGTAAGCAAGGGATGCAGCAGTAGGCTCGTTGATTATCCTCAGAACATTTAATCCGGCAATTTCCCCGGCATTCTTGGTTGCCTGCCTCTGCGCGTCATTAAAATAAGCCGGGCAGGTTATCACTGCATTCTTAACCGGCTGGCCAAGATAAGCTTCGGCATCCCTTTTCAATTTTTGCAGAATCATTGCTGAAATCTGCTCAGGAGTATATTCTTTGTCATCTATTTCTATCTTTTCATTAGTGCCCATTTTCCGTTTAATTGAGCGGATAGTATGTGCCGGATCAACAATAGCCTGGTTTCTGGCCACCTGCCCGACAATTATCTCATCATCTCTTACATGAACAACGCTGGGAGTAGTTCTTGTACCCTCAGCATTGGAAATTATATTCGGCTTTCCCCCTTCCAGGACAGCCACCGCTGAAAAAGTCGTGCCTAAATCAATACCTATTGTTGCACCAGACGTTCTTTCAGATGTTTTTTGTTTAGTCATTTTTATCATTCCTCCGAAATATTATTGTGTTTTGTTGTTTTTGTTTTTCCATTACTTCTTTCAATATCTTTTTCACCATTTTTATCATTATCTTCTTTACTGCCTGAACCAGCTTTGCCAGCACTTATTTTCACTTTTGCATGCCTGATTACTTTTCCATGGAGCGTAAATCCTTTCTGGAACTCTTCAATAACCTCATTCTCCGGCAGGCTGGAGCTCTCTTTTACCAGCGCTTCATGATAGTAAGGGTCAAATTGCTCTCCTCGTGAGCGGATTAACCCTATTCCGTTGCTTTCCAGCACACCCAGCAATTGGGAGTAAATCAATTCCACGCCTTCAACGAAACTCTTGGAATTATGATTCTCATTGAAATTCTTCAGGGCAAGCTCAAAATTGTCAACAACGGGAAGGACCTGCGAAATAACATCTTTGCAAGCCATCTGCTTAACTTCTTCCATGCGCTTCTCCATCTGCTTGCGGTAATTCTCAAAATTAGCTTGGGTTCTTTGTAATAAATCTGTCAGGTCTTGCACTGTTAGGTCTTGCGGGGAATCTTTTTTGGGCTCTGCTTTTTTAGCAGATTTGCTTTTTTCCAGCCCTTCGCTTTCCAATTTTCCTGCTTCTAAGTCTTTATCTGCTTCTAAGTCTCTCTCTTTTTCTTTACTTTTCCCTAAATCTTCTTGATGCAATTCTTTATTTAATCCTTTATTTTCTTGTTTTTTCTCTCTCATTTTCCCTTACTTTCTCTCATTGTTTCAATAATATAAGTTTAAATATAACTTGGTTTAAATATGAGTAAGATTAATATGAGTAAGTTTAAATAGGAGTTTTAAAAAGTAAAAAACAAACACTTTCTTACTTTATTCTCACTCCCTTATTTTATCTTCACCTCAATACCTTTCCTCTTCTCTGCGGAAATTTCTTTTTTAGGCATTCTGACTGTTAAAACGCCGTCTTTGTATTCAGCTTCCGCTTTTTCCGGAATAACTGCTTTGGGCAGAACAAAACTCCTGCAAAAGGAAGTGTACGCCCGCTCCTGATGAACATAGCCCTTCTTCTTTTCTTCTTTTTCCGTTTTCTTTTCCGCTCTTACGGTAATTGAATCCCTGTCTACGTGAAGATTTATGTTTCCTTTATCCACACCAGGCAAATCAAAAACAGCAATAATTTCTTTGTCCGTTTCCTGTAAATCTGTTTCCGGCTGCTTGACTATGCCTCCTTTCCAGGACAATTGGCGCGGAAGGCGCGGAACCCCAAAGGTGGATTCAAATAGCCTGTTCATTTCCTCGCGCATTTTTTTCATCTCTTCAAATGCATCTATCATTTTAGCACCTCCAATTAGACTGTTCTGTTGATTTAAAGTCAACGTTGAAGAGCTAAAACACAACAAGTATATAAACTTTTTGGGAAAATTTTAAAAATAAGAGAAATAAACCTCCTGCAATGACAAAAAAAATAACCATAATCAAAATCAGGAGGGCTGAAGAAGGTAACGTTAACCGCGATTTGCAATGGTTAGGCAACTCTTTAGGCTTATTTAACCTGCGCGATAAAGACAGCAGCTGTTTCAGAGTATTTATTTCTTTGGTCAGGAAGGCAAAAGGAAATGATGTTCAGGCAATATCTTCTGATGAAATTGCTGAAAAGCTCAATTTAAGCCGGGGCACGGTAGTTCATCACTTAAGTAAATTAATGGATTCCGGCCTGATTGTCCGCGAGAAAGAGGGCTATATTCTCAGGGAAAACAGCCTGCAGAGAGTAATAAAAGACGTAGAAAGTGACGTAGAATCTTTCTTTTCCGAGCTGATGGAAGTGGCTAAAGAGATAGACGAGAAATTGGACTGAGTTTTGAGTGATGGCAAGGCCAAGAATGTCCGACCAAGAAGACAATATACTGAAGATTAAGGTCCGAAAACAATAGAAAAAAACAGCATTAATACATTTCAAAAAACATCAAGTTTTCGGTTGGTCGGACGGCCTGCCATCACTCACGAAATATCCTGTGCCAAAAATTTCCCGTGTATAGCACGACCAATTTCACCTTATTGACCTTAATGGTGTTGCTTCACTTTACTGAAGTATTACAAAAAAACAAACTTATTTATAGTAAAATTCTTTTTCTCTGCATAAATGGAGCAAAAAAGAGGAATAATCTTCATTTTGGCTGTTATTTTAGTCTTTGTTAGTTTGATTCATGCTTTTACTATGGTTTCCCTGACGGGTAAAGCCGTGGGCTCTACTCAGGGAACAGCTACTCTAACAATAATAGAACATCCGCGGGTAAATTTAACTTTCAATTTAAAGGATATCCTCTACAACACCAGCCTAGAAAACATAAATCTTACCGGGGGAACAAACTGCACCACCAGCTGCATATTTAACTATACAAAAACAGTTCCCGAAAAGAACACTTCTGTTCAGACATTTAACTTCGTCAAAAGCGGTTTTGCTACAAACACAACAACACTTAAGATTTTAGGAAATGCCGAATATACTATCTACTTAAATGATACTTCAGCTCCAGAAATCACGACAGCTGACTTTGACTGGCAGACAAACGGCTCAGCAAACTGGTACAATATAAACACAACAGTAAATACTACGGACAATTTTCTGATAAGGAATGTTACTTTTACTTATTTTACCTATCCTAAACTATCCCGTTACAATTCCACCAACGGAACAATAAACATGAGCCTGCTTTCTGCTCCGACATACAACGCCACTTTTGGTCCATTTAACTATTCGCTCATCCTGGTTTCAAATCACACTGCTTACGACTATTATGACTACAAAAACCAAACAACAGCAACCACTTTCTTTATTTATGTAGAAGGGAATATAACTGAAACTATCACAAACGTGACCACAAATGTAACCACAGTAGTTACAGTAACTATAGGTGGAGGTGGTGGAGCAGGTGGTGGAATGGTAGAAAAAATAACGGGGGTGCCGGAAAAAGCTGTTTGCTCTGCAGAAACCCTTTGCACGGACTGGGGGCCCTGCGAACCCGATGGAAAACAAAAGAGGCAGTGTGTTAGTGTATCTAAAGGCTGTATAGTCAGTAAAACAACTCAAGAAAAGGACTGCAAGTACATCCCTCCGGCTGAAGAAGAAAAAGAAGAAATTGTGGTAGTTAAAGAAAAAGAGGAAGTTCCTGAAGAGAAAAAACCGCTTGTGGGCAGAGCTTTCTTAATGGGCCTGGTTGAAGGGACCAGCCTCCTCTGGCTATTGCTCTTCATGCTGGCAATTATAGCCGGCTTAATTGCGTACTACATTGCATCCAATCTCTCAAAATACCGCAAAGATAAAATCTGCACTCTCAGCTCTCTTTATTTCTTTGAAGTCGGTAAAAAAATAAGAATTAATACCATCATTTCCAGCAATGAAGCCGGGCATTTTGACATTGAAGAAGAAGTGGACAGCTCTCTTAACGAGCAATTCTCATTTAAAAGGAAGATTAAACAATAAAAGAACAATTAATAAGTATGATTTAAAAATGTGTGGTTGAAAAAAGTATGACTTAAAAAGGTATAAATAAAATAAAATATAAATAGAGTTATTATAAGTAGAGTCATATAAATAAAGCTTAAATTAAACATCAATCCTGTTCTTGCAATAATAACATCTGATTGCTTTAAGACCAGAGAACACTTCAGCAATAATCTTAGACTTGCAATAAGGGCATTCAATAACTTTCTTGTTGATTCTTCATCACCACTTTGACTATTTTTTTTAATTTCACCAGCTACCGTACCAGCTACCGGGGAAAAACAAATGGTATATAAACATTTTGACAGATGACAGACGAGATTCATCAAGAATTTAACGAAAACAAACAAGAATTAGAAAAGAGAATAAACAATAAAAAATAAGCAACTTCTTCAGCTATTCTCTTCAATTATTCCGAAGCAAGTTTCCAAATCGCTTTCATGCCTACGATTATTGCCCCCGGCACAACAAAGACAACGATATTGCTCAGGCTTGGGCGCAAGATGTCACCTATACCATAAACTAAATTTAAGTTGACAATGCCGGCAAGCATCAGGGCAACAGCTGCAGTCAGGAAAGGCATTGTTTCTTTTGCAGTTAAGTTAAACAGGCCAACTAATGTTCCTAAGAGAACAAAAGTGGTTACGTAAACTCTGGATGCTTCAGTTCCCAGCAGGGAATCAAAAACTGTGTGAAAAATACCGACGATAATCGCCAGAGCTATCCCTGCAAAAAAAGCATAATGAGCAAGACGATGCAATTCCATCCGTTCCTTGCTAAGAAATTTAGACCCTTCTTTTTTAACCATTTGACCACCTCTATAATTATAGCTTCTAATGATAAGCCTATGAAATATATTTCCCTATATAAAGTTTTGCCTTTTTTGTAATACTTCAGTAAAGTGAAGCAAAGTCGTCGTCTAGGTCGATAAGTGAATTTGGTAGAGCCATATACTGAAAATTAATGCCAAAATCCCTTCCCTAACAACATTACTTTAACTGACGATACTCTCAGCAGGGATTTTGCCAAATCCTCTGAAAGAGGTACACGAATGTATAGTGAGAGTATCACGACCAAGGTTGCTGACAGGCAACTCGGGAACAAAGTGACCCTAACGACTTTGCTGAACTTCAGGTTACTGAAGTATTACTTTAAACCTAAAATTTTATAAAGAAATTGGATTTAGCAATCCTAAACATAAAGCTAAAATAGCCCCGTGGTGTAGCGGACTAATCTTTTCTTAAAGTTAAGATAGAGTCTAGGCATAGTGCCCTTTGGTCCTTTTTCGGAATGAAAGGCATTGACCTCGGTTCGAATCCGGGCGGGGCTACTTTTTTTTAAGAATCGTCATAAAAAAGTTTTTATATTCCCCTTTCTAAAGGACCAGTATGCCAAGAAAAAAGAAGTTTTGGGTTCAGGGCGTGAAGACAATATCAACTTTTCCTCCGGAAGGAATATTTACCAAAGATGCGGAAACAGTAGCAAAAATGTTAGCCCGGCCTGATGTCAGCCCAAAGGGGATAGGTTCTGCCATAAAGATGGTACAGTATTTTATCAACAGGGCAGGAAAAGGATTATCTAAGGCAAGAAAAAAAGAATTAGAAAAAGCAAAGAGATTGTTGCAGGAAAAAAATAAGCAAAAGTAATTTTGAGATTAATTTACGGCTTTTCTTCAATGTAATACCCAATCAGAAGCATTTTTCTTAGAGTGCCGGTAACTCTCTTTTTCGTTCCTTCAGGAGGCAGGCTTGCTGAAGTAACGATTATCTTATCGCCATTTTTGTCTACTAGCGTGTATTCGGAAAGGCTACCGATTTTCAGGGTTTTTTCTACGCTTCCCTTTACTGTCACTTCCTCGCCAATGAACTGGTCATTCTTGATTCTTGTCTTGGGTATCAAACCCCACAGCTCTGCTGTGATGATAAAATCCAAGACAAGACCAACAAACCCCGCAGCTCTGCTGCGATTGGGTTTGTTGATTTCTTTGATTGGTTTCGCGCACCCAAAGAGAAAAAGAACAATCGCCGATATAAGAACGAAACTGATTATTAATTTACTCGGTAATTTTAATTTACCCGGTAACTTTATCATGCCTTATTCTTTATAGTCTTTGATTAATAAATTTTATGCTGATAATCTGTAAAAAACTGCTTATAAATAGAGAAAAGAAACATTTATATAGTCTAATTTTTTAATGTGATTAAGAATAGGCTCGTCTGATGAGTCCGGTGAATAAGCTTATTTAAACAGCTAGTTTAATTCAGCTAGTTTAATTTCAAGAGAGAAAAAAAAGATGGTTGAGGAAAGTATTTTTCGCGGCGTAATCGGTTTTATGGGCAAGATAGGGGTATATGACATTATCCTGCCTTTTCTACTGGTCTTTACCATCGTTTTTGCCATCCTTGAAAAAACAAAGATTTTGGGTGTAGAGAAGGTTGACGGCAGGGAGTTTACCAAAAAGAATATCAATTCCATGGTCGCCTTTGTTATCGCTTTTTTGGTCATAGCTTCCACACGCTTGGTAGCCGTTATCAATGAAGTAATGGCCAACATTGTCCTTTTGCTTATTTTGGCTATATCCTTCTTGTTGCTGGTAGGGACTTTTTTTGGAGACAAGCAGTTCACTCTGGAGAATTTTCCCACATGGACTAAGTTGTTTATGGTGCTGATGTTTTTGGGCATAGTCATTATTTTTCTTAACGCTTTGGGCTGGATGGATTACATCACTCTGGTTTTTGAGAACTGGAATGCTGAATGGGCAGCATCAATCATTTTCATGGCTCTGGTAATTGGCTTTATATTATTTATAACCTATGAGCCGGGGCATAAAGAGAAAACAGAGAAGAAGTAGAAGAAGACAGGGTAAAATAAAAAAATTAACAATAACAAAAAAATCAAAAATAATCAACAATAAACAAAAATCAATAATAAGAAATCATCATCAGAAACATCATTCGTTTCAAAAAGGAGGTTTTGATTATGGCAAATCTTGGTTTTTCAACATTGGTGGAGTATTTTCAGGCCTATGGGGTGGTTGATTTTCTGCTGCCGTTTGTATTGGTATTTACCATTGTTTATGCAGTAGCAGCAAAAATGCCTTTGTTTAGCGAGCATAAGAATTTCAGGGTTATTATTGCTTTGGTGCTGGCTCTCCTCTTTGTTGTGCCCCATATAACCGGAACTTATGGCGGAACGTTTGGCTACGATCCGGTGCAGGTAATGAACGAGTCCTTGCCAAGCATTTCCCTTGTGGCCGTGGCCGCAATAATGCTTTTGTTGCTCATGGGCATTTTTGGGGCAAGTTTTACGAGCATGATGGCTCCCTGGATTGCTCTGGTGGCGATAGGCTTTGTAGTCTATATCTTTGGCGCTTCTTTGAAGCTCTGGACTGGTCCCTATGACATATTCTATTGGTGGACTACGGAAACTACGGAATTAATCATCATTATACTTGTCTTTGGGTTAATTGTCTGGTTTATTACCAAGGAGCCGGAAAGCAAGAAAAGCGTCTTCGGAAGGCTTATTGAAGGGGCAGGAAAGCTGGTAGAGAAAAAGTATTGAAAGAAAAAGTATTAAGAGAAAAAGTAAGAAGTATTGGGAGAAAGAGGATTGAAAGAAGTATTGAGGATGTAA
>JBFMFP010000056.1:0-7823 GCA_040751885.1 Nanobdellota archaeon | reverse complement strand
ATTTTTTTATTAATTTATTTAAATTATGCTTTATGCTTATTTAAATTATGCTCTTTATTCTTTTTATTGCTCCTTATTTTTTTATTAACAAAACTCTTCTTCATATTTTCGCTGTGCACTTATTTCGCCACGGAAATTCCTGGCCAGCAGTTCCTTTGCTTCTTTTACAGGATAATTGCTCAGCAGCCAGGCTAATTTGATGTAAGCAGTCTCGGCGGTCATGTCCAGCCCGTTTCCCAGCACCCCCGCTTCCATTAATTTCCTTCCCGGGGAATAAACATTCATGTTCACTCCTCCAAATATCGTCTGTGTAGCCATGAGCACGGGAATTTTTTTGGCTAAATTACTTATCTCCTGAAAAAGCAAATCATGCTCCTGCGTATAACCATCGTATTTCTCTATGGGAAAGTGCCCCAGGCCGGTTCCTTCCAACACCAAACCGGCAAAATGACTATAACATTTGATCTCTTCAGCAAACATCTGCGGGTGCGCTTTCAAAAGCCCGATTTTAATATCCTCTCTAAATAATTTTAAAGACAGTTTTTTAGGCTCATTTTTCGCTATCTTATGATAAGCATTATTTCGCCATTCGATATTTCCCTCGCTGTCAACCAGCGCGAAAGGCCCGGCATTAACAGCCTTAAAAGCATCTCTGCGGGAAGAATGCATTTTCCTTCCTTTGACGCCGGGAATTATTGCACACTTATCATCGCTGGAATTGCTGTGCATGCAGATGGCCACTTCTGCAAAATCGCTTTGAGCTATAAAATGTGCTGCACATTTCAGATTCAGGAAAGCATCGCTGCTGCCCCGGTCCGAGCTTCTCTGCGCCCCGACCATAAGAACCGGCACATTTAACTCCTGCAGAATAAAAGCCAGCGCAGCGGCAGTATAATGCAAAGTGTCCGTCCCGTGAGTCACTATTATTCCCCTGCTGCCGGCATTGATTTCTTTCTCTATTTCTTTAGCGATAAGATTATAATGGGCAAAACGCATATTTTCCGACATCATGTTGGCGACCAATCTGCTTTTCAGATTAACAATGCTGCCCAGCTCCGGGAACAGCTCCAGCAGTTCCTGAGGAGAAAATTTTGCTTTTACAGCGCCGGTTTCATAATCAACTTTGCTTGCTATGGTTCCGCCGCAATGCAGGATGGAAATTGTCTTCAGGCTCTCTTTGATCTTCAGATTCTCCTTGAAAGAAACGGGCTGTTTCTGCCTTGCTTCTTTTTCCTTTTTTTGCTCAATGACTTTTATCTCTTTAATGTCTTTTTTTTCAAAACCCAAATTGTAGCCGCTGCTTAGCTTAATCAGGACAATTTTCTCATCCGGGGAGGGCATAAGGACACCTTTCTCAGTTCCTTTCCCAGTAACTATTTCAACTACATCACCTGCATTTGCCATTGTGATCACTAATTCCTAAATATTTATATAGATTGTGCTTGCTGGATTGCTTAGTGTAAAAAAAGAGGTACAAACAAAAGAGGTACAAACAAAATGAACAAACACAATAACGCCAAGTATAATGATTATAATCACAAAAGTAGTCCTTCTAAAAGTAATGATTACAAAAGCAATGATTACAAAGTCAAAGACATCTCCTTAGCAGAATGGGGAAGAAAGGAAATCAAGATTGCCGAGAAGGAAATGCCCGGGCTGATGGCCCTGCGTGAGAAATATTCACAGCAAAAGCCGCTGCGTGGGGCAAGAATCACCGGCTCCCTGCACATGACCATCCAGACTGCTGTTCTTATTGAAACACTTGCAGAATTAGGCGCAGAGGTAAGGTGGTGCTCATGCAATATATTTTCTACGCAAGATCATGCCGCAGCAGCCATCGCTGCCAAAGGATTTCCCGTCTTTGCCTGGAAAGGCGAATCACTTCAAGACTACTGGTGGTGCACTAAGCAGGCTTTGACTTTCAGAAATGGCAGAGAACTGGAAAGCAAAGGCCCCACCTTAATTGTAGACGACGGTGGAGATGCCACTTTAATGATTCATAAGGGAGTAGAAACAGAAAAAAAACCTTCAATACTTAACCAGGATTATTCAGATTATTCTAAAGAGGGAGAAGATTTCCTGGAGCTGATGAAATGCCTTAAAGAAACTTATTCTGAAAACAGAGAGAAATGGACGAAAGCAGCTCAAGAGATCAGAGGCGTTTCTGAAGAGACTACTACCGGCGTGCATCGCCTCTACCAGATGCTTAAAGAGAGGAAACTACTCTTCCCGGCAAACAACGACAACGACTCTGTAACCAAATCAAAATTTGATAATCTTTATGGATGTAGGGAATCGCTGGTTGACGGCATTAAAAGAGCTACGGATGTTATGCTTGCGGGAAAGGTCGCTGTTGTTGCCGGTTACGGAGATGTAGGCAAGGGTTGTGCACAGTCGTTACGCGGATTTGGAACAAGAGTAATCATTACTGAAATTGACCCCATTAATGCCCTGCAGGCAGCTATGGAAGGCTATGAAGTAAAAAAAATGGATGATGCAGCAAAAGAAGGAGACATTTTCGTAACTACAACCGGATGCAGGGATGTTTTAGTAGATAGACACTTCCTGGCCATGAAGGACCAAGCCATAGTCTGCAATATTGGCCATTTTGACTGTGAAATAGACATGGACTGGCTCAATCACTGCTCTAAAGCAAAAAAAGAGCAAATCAAGCCGCAGTACGACAAGTACACTTTCCCCGACGGAAAAGAGATTTATGTTTTAGCTGAAGGAAGACTGGTGAATTTAGGCTGTGCGACGGGGCACCCTTCTTTTGTAATGAGCAATTCTTTCAGCAATCAAGTTCTGGCACAGATAGAATTATGGACGAAAAGCTATCCCTTAGGAGTGTATATATTACCTAAAAAACTGGATGAAGAAGTAGCTAGGTTACACCTGAAGAAACTAGGCGTAGAGACAGACACTTTAACTGACAAGCAGGCTGCATATTTAAACATCGCTAAAGAAGGGCCGTATAAAGAAGATTTTTATAGGTATTGAAAAATAGGTATTGAAAACTTTCTGATTCTAACAAAAAAATGCAAAAAACTCTTGATGTCATCGGCTTTGGAAACGCTTTAATGGACATATTAGTTGAAGTTGACGAGCATAAATTATCACAATTTGCCCTGGAGTTTGGGTTTAAAAAAGGAGAGATGCATCTGGTTGATGAGCAGAAAGCCAGACAAATTCTTTCCAAGATTGAAGCGGAGCAGCTAAAAACAGAAATGGTTCCCGGCGGCTCAGCTGCTAATACTATCAAAGGCGTTGCTTTTTTAGGAGGTAAGGCTCTCTTATGCGGAAAGGTAGGCAAAGATGCCCAGGGCTTAAGTTATGTGCAACAGATGAAAGAGCATGGTATAACCTCAAGAATCAACCATCACCCGCACAAATTAACCGGACACGCCTTAACACTCATCACTCCTGATGCACAGAGAACTTTTTCCGTCCATTTAGGCGCAGCCTTGCATCTGGCTAGGGATGATATTATTGATGAAAAAATTGATGAAGACATCCAAAAGAGCAAGATTTTACATGTCGAAGGATACCAGCTGGAAGGGGACACGGAGGAAACAGTTCTGCAGGCCATGGAAATAGCACGAAAACACAAAACCCTAATTTCTTTAGATTTAGCTGACCTGGGAGTTATCCGCAGAAACAAAAAGCTGCTGCAGAGAATTGTCCAAGACTATGTAGATATATTGTTTGTCAACGAAAAGGAAGCCAAAGAGTTTACCGGCAAGGAAGAGGAAGAAGCGGCTGCAGAACTGGGAAATTATGCCCGCATAGCCGTTGTCAAAATAGGGGAAAAAGGATCTATTGTCAATGAAAGCGGGCAGATTCATTACATTGCTCCCTTCCCGGCAAAAGCTATTGACACCACCGGCGCAGGGGACACTTACGCAGCAGGATTTCTCTATGGGCATTGCCAGGGCTGGCCGGCAGATAAATGTGGAAGGCTTGGCTCTTTATTCGCATCTAAAGTCGTAGAGCAGAAAGGGGTACGGATTAAGCATCTGGACGCAGAAGAGATGAAAAGGAGAAGTTGGGAGATGTAACACTAGAAATTATAAATTTTCACAACCATTATAAATAACCCAACTTCTGATTTGGTCATGCTCAAAATAGGCATCATCGGCGGCTCGGGTTTAGACAATCCCGACATTCTTAAAGAAGCCAGAGATATTGAAATTGACACCCCCTACGGCGGGCCTTCTTCTCCCCTGAAAATAGGAAGGATTGAAGGCGTTGAGGCAGTTCTTTTAGCTAGACATGGAAAAGAACATACCATTCCACCATCACAAGTTAATTATCGAGCCAATATTTGGGCTTTAAAAGAAGTTGGCTGTACTCACCTGCTAGCTACTACTGCCTGTGGAAGCCTAAAGAGAGAAATTGGGCGAGGAGACTTGGTAATTTTAGACCAATTTATTGATTTCACTAGGCACCGAGAAATTACTTTTCACCAGCAATTTGCTCCTGGAAAAATGGTTCATACACCGATGGCTAGGCCCTTCTCTGCTAAGTTAAGAGAAAAATTAATTCAATCTTGCCAAGAACTGGGAATAAAACATCATCCGCAGGGCACAGTAATTACTATCGAAGGTCCACGCTTCTCTACGAAAGCAGAAAGCAAGATGTTCCGACTCTGGGGTGCAGATGTGATCAACATGAGCATTGCACCAGAAGTAATACTAGCAAATGAGCTTAGTATTCCTTATGCTGCCATTGCTATGTCAACAGATTACGATTGTCTATTTGACGATATTCCCCCGGTGACTTGGGAGGATGTTTTAAAAGTATTTCAAGAGAATGTGAATAAAGTCACAAGCGTACTTACCACGACTATTCCTAAAGTCCAAATCATAAATATTAAATAAAAGGTGATTATAAAAGGAGTTATGCCTCAGGAATCAGACACTTTTAAGAGTTCGGAATGGCTTAAATCAAAAATAAGAACAGTTCCGCACTGGCCAAAATTCGGCGTGATGTTCAGAGATATCACTACGCTGCTGCAGGATCCGCAAGCATTTAACTATTGCATCGCAAAATTCAAAGAATACTGCTTTAACAAAAACATTGACAAAATTGCCGGCATTGAATCAAGAGGATTTATTTTCGGTGCAGCTTTGGCTAACGAGCTAAACCTTCCTTTCGTCTTGATAAGAAAACCGAGCAAACTGCCTGCGGAAACTGTTTCCCAGGAATATAAACTTGAATACGGAACTGACAAGATTGAAATTCATAAAGACGCTGTTAGTATTGGAGACAATGTTCTGCTAATTGATGATTTACTGGCTACAGGAGGAACAATGAAAGCTGCTTGTGAGCTGGTAGAAAAACTTAATGGAAACGTTGCCGGCTGCGCTTTCGTAATAGAACTTCCTGAACTGAAAGGAAGAGAAAAATTAGCTGATTACAATGCTTTCTCGCTGGTAGAGTTTGAAGGGGAGTGAAAAATAAACATAACCACCATTAGTTACAGGTAATAAATAATTAGAAAATTCTGATAAATTTTGTTACAAGAAAGAAAATAAGCAAAAGATTTAAATATTATGTTGATTAGATTTAAATATTATGCTGATTATCAGTAATAAATTATGAACAAAAATCGGAAAAGTTAATTACAGGTAAACAAATGAGCCTAGCCTCAAAAACCTACTTTCGTTTAGCTCAGGAAGCAGAAAAACTAATGGATTTGGAAAAAGATGAATCTAAAAAGAAAGAATACCGCAAAGTAGCCGGGCAGAACTATTTTTATTCTGCAATTGAAGCTTTAGAATGGATTCTGAAGAAATCCGGCATGGACCTTTACTCTATCAACAATCATCAGGAAAGGCTAGCTTTAGTCAAGAAAAACAGCAACCAGTTCAAAGAACCCTTCCAGCTAATCTTGAAATTTGAAATAATGATTAACTATAATTACCGCCGCAAGGTTGCCTACAAGGGTGAGAATAGTAATAAATTTTTAATCGTCAAGGAATTTGCTGAGCTCTGCCAAAATGAAATCGCTTAAAAATTATGGACAAAAGAAACTCAGTGAGATTGATTTAAATCAGGCTACAAAAAAACAGTTTGAAGAGCTAATCATCTCGCTGAAAAGTGAACTGCAGAAAATAGAAGCAGTCAACGCTTTAATTTTATTTGGCTCTTTTGCCCGCGGGGATTACTCTTTTAGGCATTCTGACTTAGACTTGATGCTCTTTTTGGACAAAACCGAAAAAGATGGAAAATTAGAAGAAGAGCTGAGGAAAAAAATTCTCCAGTTAAGCTTAGAAAAAAAAATAAATGTCCACACATTGTTTCAATACAAAAAAATAGAGGAGGAAGACAGAAGCCTAATGCTGACAATTGGCCGGGAAGGCTTAGTTATCCTCGCCAGAAAATCTTTAGTTATTTCTAACAACTTACTGGGATTAAAAGAATGTTATCTCATAAAATTTGACACTTCCGGAATTAATCCCGTCAGCAAAAACAAGCTCCAGCGCTTCCTTTACGGCTATAAAGTCAAAGGGAAAAAATATTTAGGAGCTGTAGATGGTGAGAAGATCATTCCTGCCGGAAAAGGAGCAATTCTTGTTTCTGGTGAACTGGTCCAAAAAATTCTGCTCTTCTCCCAGCAAATTGGCATTAAAGCTGTTCAAAAAGGAAGGTTTTATAGGTGAAGGAAATTGCTTTTGGAAAGATACTGAAAGAAGAAACCCAAAAAAAAGAAATCAATAATTTATTTCTTTTTGCTCTTTTCCACAGCCTTGGTCAGCTTCAGCTTTTTGATCAATTCTTTATACCTGTTTCTTATAGTCACTTCAGTAACGCCAGCAACATCGGCGACTTCCCTTTGCGTTCTTTTCTCTCCATGGATTAAAGAAGCAACATACAATGCAGCTGCAGCTATCCCTGTAGGTCCTCTTCCTGAAGTTAGTTCAATATCCCTGGCCATTTCTAGAATTTCTACTGCTTTTGATTGCGTTTCCGGGCTTAATTTTAAAGCAGAAGCAAATCTAGGAATGTAATCAGCAGGATTGCTTGGCCTGATGCTTATTTCCAGTTCCCTGGTTACAAAGCGGTAAGTCCGGCCGATTTCTTTCTTCTCAATACCGGAGGCTTCACCCATCTCATCTAAAGTTCTGGGTATTTCGTGCCTTCTGCAGGCTGCATACAAAGCGCCGGCAACAACCGATTCCATAGATCTGCCTCTGACCAAGCCTTTCTGAACAGCTAACCTGTATATCCTTGCCGCTTCTTCTTCAACGGATTTAGGCAGCCTTAAGAAGGAACTTACCCTTTTAAGCTCAGCCAAAGCTACTTTAAGGTTCCTTTCAATAGCCGTGCTGATGCGGATATTCCATTTTCTTAATCTGAAAAACTTATCCCTTTCTTTATCTGAGCCTAATTTATAGAAATCTGCAGTTGTTCCTACTTCCGTTCCTAACCCTTGGTCAAACTGTACTTGGCTGGAAGGAGCACCTGTCCTTCTTTTGCTTTCCTCACCGCCCTCATCCTCAAAACTTCTCCATTCCTGTGAAAAATCAACCAAACGTTCTTCAATGACCAACCCGCAGTCCCTGCAGACTGTTTCCCCTTTCTCCACATCCTTAAAAATGTTCCTGCTCGCGCATTCCGGGCATTCCTTAATGGTTTTTCGTATCATTTTGAACCTCTAACGTTTGTTCCCAGCATTACCTTGCTCCTGAACGTCTATCGGACCATATTCTTGAACATCTATCTTTCAGAACTCCACCACCAAAATATATTTCTCTTCAATATGCCTTCTCTACATTCTACCAGCCCTACATTCCTACCCTACATTCCTACCCTACATT
>JBFMFP010000055.1:0-7867 GCA_040751885.1 Nanobdellota archaeon | reverse complement strand
TACGTGTAGGATCATATGGTTTTTGTTTTCGTAATACTTCATACATTATCCTCGCCAATTTATTAGCAGTAGCAACCGAGGCAGCATGCCGGCTTTTCTTTTGCTTAACTTTCCGGTGATAGTATTCACCAATAGGCGTTTTTGTCTGCCCCGCAGCATGGGCTGCTTGTAGCATTGTTTCAGGAGATAGAGTGCCTAAACTTCCTTTGATATCCATTCCCATCAGAGTAGGGCATGACCAGACCTATGCTGTAACTCACTGCTTAAAACTAGTAGAGAGATATTTGGGACATATTATTTTAATTCTATTTGACAAAGGCTTCAAATCCAAAGAACTGAGATACACTCTTGACGATTTAGGGTATTATTATCTGATTCTTTATCTACGGGAAAAGCATATCAGTAAAGAGCTAAATGAAATGAACTCTGGAGAGCAGAAGCTAAAATATTATGAATTTAAGTTTACAGAAGGTAATAGCCAAGTCAAAGGATCAACTTACCTTGCTTTCCTAAAAGAAGTGTTTGACAAGAGAAGTAACTAATATTATGATTGGAGCTTTTCTACAAATGTAGAAGAAATCGAACTCAATACCATCATCAAGACGTACAAACAAAGATGGCAGATTGAAATAGGATTTAAAGTACAAGACACTGCACTTATTAAATGCAATTCGCGTTACATGAAAATACGTTATTTTCTTTTTATGTACGAACAGTTACTGCAAGCTCAGTGGAATACTTTCTACAAAAAGGAGGTGAGTTTCAAGCAGTATATCATTGAATTACACAAGGCCCGTAATAAACTGGTCGCTGATGCAAACGTAATACTTCAGTAAAGTGAAGCAAGACAAATAAGGTCAGGAAGGCGGGATTGGTGTTGCGGAACTTCAGAATAGTGAAGTATTACTTTCTCCACAAAGCTTTATAAATCAGCGCAGGAAGAGGTTTAAAAATGGCTACACGGGAAGGAGAAACAGAAATCATCAGGGTAAGACTGCCTATAAAGAATGAAGTATTAGGCATAGTCCAGCAGCGCCTGGGCGGGAGCAGGATGAAAGTTCTCTGCCTGGATGGAAAAGAAAGGATCTGCCGCATCCCCGGAAGGGCAAGAAGGGAATTATGGGTGAGGGAGAATGATGTTGTCATTGTGCAGCCCTGGGAGCTTGGCGGAGATGAAAAAGGAGACATCGTCTTCAAATACAGAGGAAAAGCAGAAGTGGATTTCCTAAAGAAAAAAGGCTACTTAAAAAGCCTTGAAGATGGGGAATTCTGAGTATATCGATAACTGCATAACTTAGAGCATCATATAATGCAGTTATCGGAATAGCTAACTGCGAAAAAATGTGCGTTAACTTTCGCAGTTATCTATATGATTGCAACTTTAAATCGCATTTTTTAACCTAAAAATAGCCTAAGCAATTAGTCATATTTCAGTATAACTACCCAAAAATAGAAATTTACTTAAATAGGGTATTTCTGCAGTAAATTATGGGTGAAAGCAAAGGAAAACTGCTGCTCTATGCTTTGTTTTTAGTGCTATTGCTCTTTGGTCTGGCAAGGATAATCGCCCCGGCAAGAGGAAGATTCTTACAGCTGGAAATTGCCGGTTTTGCCCTTCTCCTGATATTGTCACTGGTCGGATTCGTACTCTATAACAGGCCTGCAGGCGAAAGAATTTTATTCTATGTTTTCCTTTTCTACACAGCAAATCTCATCCTCATCTGGCTGTTTTTCAACTCGTTATACATCGTTCTGCTGGGTATATCCTTAGTAGGAATGTTAATCAGTTTCCCGCAGAAAGGAAAATCAAAGAAAATTAAGTCCTCTGAAGTAAAACCACATTCTGAAATTAAAGCAAAGCACAAGGATACAGATAAAACCCCGCCAGCAGAGCAGGCAGAAGAAAAATCCGTTGCGTCTGCCAAAGCTACACCAGCAGCCACAAAATATTCGCCGGGCAAGTATGTCGCCAGCAAGAACAGCAACCGCTACCATGAGCCGAAATGCGACTGGGCAAAGAAAATAAGAAGCGACAGAAGGATCTGGTTTGAGAGCAAGGAAAAAGCCTGGGAGAAAGGTTTCCGTGCGCATGATTGCGTGAAATGAATTATAGTAAAAGACATTAATTTTTGGACAAAATTAATGCCTTTTAGATATACCAAATGACTCCATCAGTCTAAAAATTTAAGTCATGTGGTATAGTTCGAATTATAAAATTAACTTAATTCTGCTGGTTAAAATAACCGTTTTTATGGCAGTAAGCTAACATCTTATCGAAAGCTTCTTTGATTTCCGGAAATTCGTCCATATATCTGCCGTGATATCTTCTGACCATTTCATCAGTCCATCCCCGCCAGTCTTTTTTGTAATCAAGCTCGTGAGCCAATGAGTCAAGGGCATCAATAGCCTTGGCAAACTTTGCTTCTTTGGTGGTCATCTCTTCAAATTCAAGAAACAAATTAACAAACTTATCTTTCAGAATTAAAGGAACTTTTTTTTTCCTGCAATTTCTTCAATGCTTTCTTTTCCTGTTCTTTCTTATTTTTTCTTCTTTCTTCGTGATGAATTGGTATATCACCTGCTTCTATTTCAACAACATCATGATACATTAAAATTTCATAAACTTTCAACCGGTCAAGCTTGTGGCTTTTCATGGTACTTAAAAAATAATCAGCTAAAATCAAACAGCTCCAGCTGTGCTCAGCCGAACTTTCTTTCCTTCCGGTGACTGAGCAAGCTCTCTCTACATTCTTTAACTCATAAAATTTCCTTAACTTGTTAAGCTCTTCCATAGATAAACCTAAACTCTTCTTCTTTTAAAAAACTTATCATTTACTTCTTCCAAAAATAAATAATTAATCCTATTACCGAAACAGTTATGGCTGTATCCGCTACGTTAAACGCCGGCCAGAAGCCCAGGTCAATAAAATCTATTACAAACCCCTTGAATATCCTGTCTATAAGATTACCAAGCACGCCGCCTAAAAATACGGCAAACAAAATTTGCGGAGCAGCTTCGCGGGGGATTTTCCTGTAAAAAAAGAGCACTGCCAAAGCCACAATCAGGGAAATTATTGCCAGCAGCCCAGTCTGTGCTTTGAATATCCCAAATCCTGCACCGGTGTTCTGCACAAAATGAATCGCAAATAATTTAAGATTGAGTTCCGGCCGATAAAAGTGAATGAGATATTTAATTAGCTGGTCAGAAACAAAAACAGCAAGGGAAATTAGAGCAAAAAGAATTTCTAAACGCAACACAAAAAGTGACTTCTTCAATTCTACCATAACCTTTCTTCTTTCTTTCCCGTGCCCGCAACTTTTTCCAGATTAGCCATGCGCTGGTCCAAAGAGGCCAGAATGGCTTTGACAGTATCCAGCTTGCTGCTGATTAATTCCAAATCCCTGTCCTTTGTTCCGGCAGCTACGGAAGGAAAAGCGGCCTGGCGTGCTCCTGAAGGATATGAAGGTGTTGCTCCAGAAGGCAATGATCCGGAAGGGAATGATTCATGTTCTTCAGGCAAAGGTGAAGGAAAAGGTGATTTTTCTCCCAAATCTGGCTCCGGCCCTAAACCAAGTTCGGCAGGAATTTCCGGGCTTCCAAAATCTTTTGCAGCTAACTCCTTCTCAGCCAGCTCGTCAAATTCGTCCCTCTTCCTTCCAAACAGCCTGCCAAAGAGACCCATATCTCCTGAAATTATTTTCAGATTTAAATTACTTTTGTTTTATTTGGCTCCGCTCAGAACGAATTTTTATCTAGCTTTCAACAGCTGCAAAACTGCCTTTCCAAACTGCTCAGCTGCAGGAGGGCCGCTGGCAGTAACTATCCTGCCGTCAGTTACTACGCTTTCAGCAACATATTTTGCCCCATTTTTTTCCAGCACGTCTTTTTGTCCTCCATCTTCATTCCAGACAGTCGCTTTTTTCCCTTTAAGAACGCCGGCATAGGCAAGAATTGCCGGAGCGATGCATATAGCTGCAAGCACCTTGCCTTCCTTAACCGCTTCTTGGGCAATTAAATGTGCCTGGGCATCATGCTGATATACAACTGCCCCTGGGCCGCCAACAAAAACAACTGCATCATATTCAGAAACATTAACCTCGCTTAAAGAAATCTCTGCTTTTGTAGTTCCACCTAATTTTCCCTTGCAGATGCCTGCCTTTTTGGAAGCCGTAATCACTTGAATTCCTGCTTTTTCAAGAATACTCTTAGGTGCTCCGTATTCATAATCCTGATAGCCGTCCTGGGCAACGATAAATAAAGCTCTCATTTTGATTTTCACCATATTTTTATCCTATTTCCCTCCTAAAATATTCGTTCTTTTCTTTATCTCTTTCCAACAAATGATTTAAACAGATTTTCTACAAATACTGTGTTTAACTTCATCTTTTTTGCCAATTTTCTTCTTTTAGCATACATTTCTTTTTCCCTTTTTATATCTCTTTCTGGCAGGTTTAATCTTTTCTTCAGCCTGAGAATCTTACCAACAACTTTTTTGCGTATAGACAGGACTCTTAACAATTCCTCATCCAACAAATCAACCTCTTCCCTGAGCAAAACAAGCTCGTCTGCCAGCAAGTTAAATTTTGTTTTTAATTTTTTTGATTTCTTTCCCAATTTCTTTCCCATTTTCCCTCGGTTGCGGATGAATTCCTTTTTAATCCCTTCTGTTAATCAGCTTCAGTTCGTCTTTCCTAAGAAAGACAGGCATTGTCTTGTTGGCAAAGTAGTTTTTCCAATTGCCCCGGTTAAAAGAAGAATCTATATTCTTCAGCAGATGAGCGGAAAGCGCGCCTAAAGCATCCCTCTCTTCCATCGGCGCTTTTAATTCCGTCTGCAGAATGCCCATATTATTAACAAAAGTCCTCTTTTTGTAGACGGACCAGGAAACAACTTCTGCAAAATGCATTAACCTGTCTTTGTCTTCTTTATCTTCACAGGGCAGCAGCCCTATTTTCGGGCAGAATACGTATCCCTTGATGTCCTTTTTATCAATCCTTCTTGGAAGAGTCCCCATATTTAACGTAAATAAAAGAGGAACTATTTATTTTTTACTGATACAAAATTTACTGATACAAAACACAGCATAAAAAGCAAGCAAAGACTTTTTGACTTTTCATTTCCATCCTAACTGAAATTATAAAAATATATTTAAACAGGCAACAAATCCGTTATTTGACATGCCTAAAAGCAATTTCCTGTTGGTGGACTTAAATGAAGAGAAAACAAAAAAGCTGGCTGAAACTATCACCAGCGAGACAAGCAGAAAAATCCTTAACCATCTTGCTGAAAAAGATGACTCTGAAGCAAACATCGCCAAAGAGCTGGCTCTGCCCATTTCTACTGTCCATTACCACTTGCAGAAATTAACCGAAGCCAATTTAGTCGTTGTAGAAGAATTCCATTACAGCAGGAAGGGCCGGGAAGTAAACCATTACAAGCTGGCCAACAAATATATCATTATCGCTCCTAAAAAAGTCTCCGGGCTGAAACAGGCCTTAAAGAATATTCTTCCCGTGGGACTGCTCATTTTTGGGATAAGTGCAGTGATAAAAGTCCTGCAAAAGTTCTCTCTTGGAACTGAAGCCTCTGCCGGAGAGATAGCTGCAGGGGAAATGCTGAAAGCATCAGCGAGAAATGTTGCAGACCAGGCCGTGCAGGAGGCTGCTCCCTTGCTGGCGGAAGTTCCTCTTTCGGGAAATGCTCCTGCTCCAGATATTGCCTTATGGTTTTTACTCGGCGGATTGGCTGCCCTAGGGATATATCTGCTTTTTGTTGTGGTAAAAGAGAGAATAAGGAAATCATAATTTCTTAAATGTAGAGAAGGAATAGGCTTACCGGAATTAGTGCAAATTTTTCTTTTTGAACGAAATCTTTCTTAGTCACTAAACATCCTTTTCCTACCTTGTTTAAGCCCTTGAAATCACCTGTGTTTAAAGTATTTTGGTATTTCACCTCTATTCCTGTAAAAATATCCTGAGCTTTGAAAATAAAATCCACTTCATACCCTTTATTAGTTTTTAAGTAAAAGATAAAATCTGAAGGGTCGAACATATTAGTTGGTCTTAAGTTGTGAGCAGCACGGTTAAGGTGATCACCTACAATTGATTCAATGAGTGTTGATTTATTTTCCGATTTGGATAAAAACTCTATAGAAGATAGGTATGAGTCCTGAGCAGGATTAATAAGCCAACTATATAATGCATGAAAAATAAATGGATTTAACACATAAACCTTTTTATCACTAGCTCTCTTAATCGTCCCATCCAGTTCTATTTTGTAATAAATATTCAGAACAAACATGGTTTGGAGTATGCCAGCATATTGATCAACAGTGGGTTGCGTTGGGATTCCGGCATCTTTTTTTATGCTGCTCCAGCTGTATACCGAGCCAATTCGTTTTAGCATCGCTGCAAGTATCAGCTTAGCCGTTCTTTCTTCCCGATTTATTCTCGCCATGTCTCCGATTAATTGCCGAATATACATCTCATAAATATGGGAATTTATCCTTTTATGCTCGGTATATTCATTTACTGCTACCATTATTCCTCCAGTAACAAGATATTCATCAAGCAGGAAGTCTAATTCCGGCAGAAGTCGTATGAGATTTTGTGCTGATGGCGGAATTTTTCCAGTAATCATCTCTTTAAACTGCTTCATTCGTTCCTCAGCAATATCAAGCTTAAGTTCCTTAACTTGTTTGTAGAGTTCAGGATTTCTCATCTCCACATATTCTGCAAATTTCATTGGCAGAAGTATTTTATGTGTTGGAACGTGTTCTTTTTCTCCAATCCTGCCCGGGAGCCTTTCAGCGCTTGATTTTATATCTAGTGTGTGCGAACCAGTAAGTATTATTGTCAAGTTGTTATTCCCTTTGGTATCGATAAAGAGCTTTATTGATTTCTGCCAGTCCTTGACAGAAGAAATCTCGTCCAAGAATATGAACAATCTTTGGTTATTTTGTGGCCTGATCCAATCGTAATACGTGTTCAATAAATCACTTAGAGCAAGGTTATCCCTCAAAAGATCACAGGCAAAATACATAATATTTAAAGGGCCGTTGCTCTCCAGAAGCTCTCTGATGATTATCTTAATCAGAGTTGTTTTTCCTACCTGCCGTGGCCCCCTGATGCTGTAAACTACATCTTTATCTAAGAAAATGTATTTTTTAAGCCGGGGCGCCCATTTTATCCTTGCAGAAAGATAATCTCTTATTTTAGGATCTTCATTTATCCTTTCTTTCGTTTCCCACCAGAGGTTCTGCTTTCTAATGTCTAATAAGTCCATGTTTATAGTACAATAGAAACTCATATATAAATATATTTATATCAGAATATATGTTTCTTTATAAAGGGTTCATATTTAGAATATAAAGTGCAACAACAAATTCAGCTTTTGAGCCTATTTACTACCAGCCTGGTAGATTTTGGCAGTTATTGGTAATTAATCTACCCTCACTTTTTCTGTTGCAAGATGATGAGTTAATTGATGAATTAATGTTTATGCTTCTTCTTGGATTTTGAAAAAATCATAATTTTTTAAAGAGTTCCAAGCCTATTTTAGTGATTGTAACCTCAATGTATGGTCTTCCGTTTTGGTCGTGCTTTGGAAATTCTTTTTTAGTGATAGCATTGAACAAAAGAAGGTCATCACAATGGTTTCTAACTGTTTTCCAATTAGTCCCAACTTTTCTTTCCAAATCTCCAAGAGAATGTGGTTTACCATCTTTCAGTATTTCCAAGATACCTGAATTAAGCTAAGATTTTATACACAACAAATTTTCTCGTCGAAAAATCGAAAAGTTTATATATTTGTTGTGTATAACTTATACATAACATGACTTTTATACGGAAAATCAAAAAGAAGAGT
>JBFMFP010000054.1:0-7944 GCA_040751885.1 Nanobdellota archaeon | reverse complement strand
TCTCAAAACCGAGAAGCTCTATTTTTACCTCTTTTTTCATAATAGCTACAATGTAGCTAAAGAAGTACATAAGCTTTTCTATGCTCAAGTATATAATCGGCGAACTTCAAGAAGGTAAACAATTACACTAAAACGTTAATTATAAATACTCTGGATGATTTGTTGGATAAAAAAAGTGTTGGGTAAAAAAAGTGATTAAAAAAAGGTGATTAAAAAAAAGGTGATTAAATGAGCGATATTTTAGAGCTTGTCAAGACGAGAAGAACTGTTCGTGAGTTTCTGCCTAAATTTGTTTCCTGGGAGAATGTTTCCAGAGTTCTTGAGGCAGGCAGGCATGCACCCAGCTGCGGCAATATCCAGAACTGCAAGTATATTCTCGTTTTTAAGCCGGAGGGAAAATTAAAGCTGGCAGAATTAACTTACGGCCAGTATGAAATTGCCCATGCTTTTCTGCTTATTGTCGTCTGTGCAGAGCCGGAAAAGGCTGAGCGTTATTACGGCTCTAGGGGAAGGAATCTTTATTCCATTCAGAACTGTGCTGCTTCCGTCCAAAATATGCTTCTGGAAGCGCACTCACTAGGTTTAGCGACGAGATGGATAGGTGCATTTGATGAGGACAGCGTTAAGATTTTGTTGGACATACCGCCGGAAGTAGAGCCGCAGGCCATTATTGCTCTCGGCTATCCTAAAGAAATACCTGAAAAGCCGCCTAAGTTCCCCTTGGAAAGTTTAGTGTTTTTTGGCACATGGAGGGGCAGAATACGTGATCCGGCTAAATACATGAATGACATAGCTACAATCCTGGCCAGAAAAGCACAGAAATCCAAAGAGGCGATAAAGCAGGAAACGGGGCAGCTAGTCGGGAAGGTTAAAGAAAAAGTTAAGGGAATGAAAGTTAAAGGAATCGTCGAAAAGAAGGAAGAATAGTTGAGAAGAAGGAATAGTTCTGTAGTTGGTAAAATTCCTGGTTTTTAAGCTGATTCCTGGTTTTTAAGCTGTTTTGGCAGTCGTTTCAGAAGCGATTTTAACCTGAATCCTGCATAAATCTACTTGTATCCTCTAAAATACATTTCCAACTTTAGAAAAATTTATATATTGGGATACAATTCCCACTACTGGTTTGGTTGAATAAAATAAGAAGTTTGGTTAATTAAATTATTGGTTTGGTTAGTTTTGGTTTGTACTTAGTTGGTTCTAATTGGTTAGATTAGATGTTGGTTGGTTATTTCTGAGAATGGAAAAGTAGTACTAGTATATAATCTTTTAGGTAATCAAAAGTATGTATTGGTATATACGCTTTCCAGTAAACAAAATAAATAAGAGGGTGAATAAAAGAAAAAGAAATAAACAGGAAATAGGAGAAATTGAGGTGGTGTAAAATGGATTTTATCGTAGAAAGGGCCCTTGAGGGCGCGCCGGAAGGCGGATATGAAAATTTGAACCAGGCAAACATCAAGGTAATTGGTGTTGGCGGAGCCGGCAACAATATGGTTGGCTGGCTGTATAAAAAAGGAATAAAAGGAGCGGAAATTATAGCTACAAATACCGATCAGCAGCATCTTCAGATAACTGGTGCTGACAGGAAATTCCTCATTGGAAAGGACTGCACCAGGGGATTGGGCTGTGGAGGTTTTCCGACGAAAGGAGCAGAAGCAGCTCAGGAATCTTTAACACAAATTAAAGAAGCACTTAAAGAATCGGACATGGTCTTTGTCTGCGCAGGTATGGGCGGAGGAACAGGAACAGGAGCAGCGCCGGTAGTAGCACAAATTGCTAAGGATATCGGAGCTATTGTCATCGGAACAGTAACTATGCCTTTTAATATTGAAAGAGCAAGGTGCGATAAGGCAGAATTTGGCCTGCAGCAGCTAAGACAAGTATCCGATACTGTTATCGTCATTGACAACAATAGGCTAGTACAAATTGCCGGAAACTTGCCCATCCAGCAAGCTTTCGCTGTCGCTAACGAGCTTGTTGCCACGATGATTAAAGGTATTGTTGAAACGATTGCCATCCCTTCGCTAGTTAACTTGGACTATGCCGACGTTAAAGCAATAATGAGCAACGGCGGAGTAGCAGCTATTGGCGTAGGCAGCTCAGATACAAATAACCGCGTTGAAGAAGCAGTCAAAGGAGCTTTGAGTAATCCCCTGCTGGACATCAGCTATGAAGGGGCAACGGGAGCATTAATCCATGTTTCCGGCGGACCGGATATGACGCTTGATGAAGTCAGCAGGATTGGCGAGCTGGTAACTGAGTCATTGGATGATGATGCCAATGTTATCTGGGGAGCAAGAGTTTCTGATGATATGAAAGGCAAATTGACGGTAATGACCATTATTACTGGTGTAAACTCGCCGTGGATATTGGGCAAAGTT
Organism: Nanobdellota archaeon; assembly: GCA_040751885.1. Classification (GTDB taxonomy): domain Archaea; phylum Nanobdellota; class Nanobdellia; order Woesearchaeales; family GW2011-AR9; genus JBFMFP01. The sequence continues at coordinate 5,566 of JBFMFP010000054.1, read as the reverse complement.
GATCATAAGAAATCAGAACAAAGGGCCAAAAGCTTAAGCAGAGAGCTGGGGATTGAGCTAGTTTAAGCTGAGCTTGTTTAAGCAAAAGTGAGGTCACCCTCTTGATGTTGAAGAAATCTTGCCTAGGTTTTCTTCTCACACCACCCCCTAAGGATTAAAGAGGCAAGATTTTTTTTCTTTTTTTTTTAATTTTTTTTTCTTTTGGTTTTTTTATTAAACACATTTTTATTAAACACAAAAACAACCTTTATAAAAGAGCAGATAATTCTTCCAGCTATGGTCCAGAAAAGCCAGAAGAGTAAGAGTCATTCTAAGAATATAAAGCCTTTAAAGAATCAAAAGGATTCAAAATCTTCTCAAGATTTAAGATATAAAGACTCCAAATCTTCTCAAGATTTAAGATATAAAGACTCCAAATCTTCTCGAGATTTAAGATATAAAGACTCCAAATCTTCTCGAGATTTAAGATATAAAGACTCCAAATCTTCTCGAGATTTAAAATCTAAAGATTCTAAAGGGATCACTGTCAAAAAAGAGAGTGATTTCAGCGAATGGTACACCCAGCTGCTGCAGAAAGCTGAGCTTATTGAATATTCTTCCGTCTCCGGCTGCTATGTGCTTAGGCCTAATGCCTATTCTATCTGGGAGAAAGTCCAGCAGTATTTTGATCAGGCGATAAAAAAAGAGGGCGTGAAGAACGCTTATTTCCCTTTGTTCATCCCTGAAAGTTTGCTGTCTAAAGAATCCAAGCATGTGCAAGGATTTACCCCCGAAGTTGCCTGGGTGACAACTACCGGAACGACCAAATTGAGCGAACGCTTAGCTATCAGGCCTACCTCAGAAACGATTATGTACGAAGCTTATTCCAAATGGATTAGGTCACATAACGACTTGCCGCTGAAGCTCAACCAATGGTGCAATGTGGTCCGGTGGGAGTTTAAGCATCCCATGCCTCTGTTGAGGAGCAGGGAATTCCTTTGGCAGGAGGGCCATACTGTTTTTGCCAGCAGAGAAGAAGCTGAAAAAGAAGCTTACAGGATACTTGATCTTTACGAGAATGTTTACAATGAGCTTTATGCTCTTCCCGTGTTAAAAGGACAGAAGTCCGACTCAGAAAAGTTTGCCGGTGCCGATTTTACTTTATCGGTAGAGATTTTCCTGCCTAACGGCAAGGCAGTGCAGGGGGCTACGTCACACCATCTGGGCCAGAACTTTTCCCAGCCGTTTAATATCACTTTCCTTGATAAAAACCAGAAAAAGCAGTACGCCTGGCAGAACTCCTGGGGAATAACTACGCGCTCCATAGGGATAATGGTCCTGATGCATTCTGATAACAAAGGCTTAATCATCCCTCCCAAAGTTGCGCCCATAGAAGCAGTTATAGTTCCTATTTTTTTTGGAGACTTAAAAGCTCAGATACTTAAAGAGGCGAAAAAAATCAGGAAGAGCCTGGAAAAAGCAGGCTTATCGGTGCATTTGGATTCGCGCGAAGGCTATTCACCGGGCTGGAAGTTCAATGAATGGGAAGTTAAAGGCGTTCCGCTAAGGATAGAGCTTGGCCCTAAAGATTTGGAAAAGAAAGAAGTAGTTGTGGTAAGAAGAGATACGGGCGAGAAGCAGTCCTTGCCGATAGTTTCCATAGAGAAAGAAGTGGAGCTGGTTTTAAAGCAGGTGCAGGATGATTTATATAAGAAAGCAGAGAGCCTGCTGAGGAAAAATATTGTAGAAGTGAGCAATCTGAAAGATGCCGAGAAGAGTATCAATTCAGGAAAGCTCATTTTTGCTCCCTGGTGCGGTGGTACGGGATGCGAAGATATTTTCAAAGAAAAAACAGGGGCTAAATCCATAAACCAGCCCTTTGAGCAGCCAAAGATGAAACAGGGGCAGAAATGTTTTGCCTGCGATGAAGAAGCTAAGCATTGGTTCTATTTCGGGAAGAGTTATTGAAGGTGTAGTTCTTTTTTGAAGTTGCGGAAGGTTAGTGATTGTGCCGTTCCCACACTTGCCTAACTACTCTTTGGTGGTTATTAACAAAAAATTTAAAAATAAGAGCCTTTCTTAGAGAGAGAAGTAATTAAACTGTATCATGGACAAGGAAATAATCATTATCGGCGACGTGGAGATGGGCGGCGGGACGCTTACCGACGATTTCATCAGCGATAGGGCTCTTTCCGAACTGCTCACAGAAATCAGCAAAATGGAGCATCCTGTGGATTTGGTCTTTAACGGCGATACATTTGATTTCCTGAAATGCCCATCCATCGTCAATGGCAGGAAGCATTTTCCCAGGCATATCACTGAAGAGATCTCCGTAAACAAGCTGGGATTGATTTACAATGCCCATAAAGCTGTGTTTGCTGCCTTGAAAGAGTTTGTTAAAAAGGAAGGCAATCATGTTTATTTTGTTTTAGGCAACCACGACCCTGACTTGATTTACAGCGGTGTGCAGGCGGAAATAAAAATTCTGTTGCAGAACAGCACACAGGTTCATTTCCCCGGGTTTAGGTATCATTGTTCCCATGTATATGCTGAGCACGGGCACCAGTACGATTTCCTCAACAGAACAAACCAAAATCACCAGTTTTTGACCTACAGAGGAAAAACCATCCTTAATATCCCCTGGGTTTCTTTTGGCCTGATCAGCAGGTTTATGGAGATGAAGGAGCAGCATCCATTTATGGAAAGGGTCTTTCCACGGCCAATGCTCTTTGCCCAACACAAAAATTTGCTGAAGATGATTACCTTAAGGTCACTGCATTATTTGGTTGGAAGCATATTCTATTACCCGTTTCGTTACCATTACGATCCCACTTATACTTTTCCCAGGGAGTTGCTCAGGGAATTTTACCGCCGCTATAAAAACGTGCATTGGGATATTGACAGCGTGGTTGACAAATTCAAGAAAAAGAAGAAGAAAGTGCTCAAAAAGTACGCCGTCAGCGTTCTTGGCCACATGCATGACAAGTATCTTGAAGAGAAAAGCGGCAGAGTGATTATCCACCCCGGAGCCTGGAGGGATGAATATGACTTGGATATCAAAACAAGGATACTTGTCCCCAGGACTAAAAGATACGTGCAGGTTTTGGTTAATGATGATGGAAATGTTGAATGGAAAGTTGTAGATTATCCGCTGCAGAGAAGTTCAATTTCTTTAGATGATGTCATCAAAGACGAATACAGCATTATCAAAATAGCTGCCGGGGAAGAAGGGTATAAATCGAATATTTAATAAGGTCATTCATTTGATTATCTTGTCCTTCTTTTCTTGTTCTTTTTTTAAAAGGCACTTTAATTTTAAAATTCGTAATTTTTATATATAGATACTTTTATATAAGAGATGCTCTGTGGGTTAATTAAGGGAGATCCAATTGAAGACGTTCAATTAAAAAGACATTTAATTAAAAAATATTCAAAGACAAAATTAAGTTGATAAGGGGTGTTCTAAATTTTAGAAGCAACAGTTCAGCAGGAATGTACGTATTACGGGCATATGCTCATTGATGTTATTTTGAAGTATATGCTCCCTTATTCCCCTTATTCCTATTCAGGTTCTGTGGAAAGGGCTGGAAGTGTTGTCATTTTTCTTAAAAAAGAGAAAGCCGGCGATGGAGGTGTTAAATGTGTTAATTTGGGTGATCTGAAAGCTGGCAGCAGGAAAGAGTCCGGCTTGGAAAAGAAGTTAGGTAAAGGAAAGGCTATTTTAGATAAGGAGGCTATCTTAGATGAAGGGGCCATTTTAGATGTTAAGAATGAAATTGAGGAAAAAAGAAACAATAAGGATAAGTCAGAAAAAACAGGTTTAGAAGAATTGGATGATGAAACAGAGGTTAAAGAGACCATTTCTGAAGGGGAGCCTAACATAACCTATTCCTTTCGGGAAGACCAATTTGTAGCCGAGCAGCTTTACAATATGCCTGATAATATGCCTTTGCTTGATTATGCGAAATTGTGGTATGCAGAAACGCCGCGGCCGTCAAACTTTGCGCTGGAAGAAGATTACAGGGAAAACTTTGCCGCTAAGGATACAGATGTTTATGATGAAAGAGCAGCGCTCACTGCTGAAGAAGCTAAAGATACTATGGTAAAAATACAGTATGCTACTCTTCTAGGAGCAATGCATGACGTTTCTTTAGAAACCAGGAGGAATTTTGATTTGTGGATTAAATTTAATACTGTTTTTTTTAACTTATTTGAATCTATGTATGCACTAACAAGGAACATTGATTATTCCATGGGATATTGATTATTCTACGGTATTCTAGTTTATTCTCCATAAACCCAGCACTTCTTCTTCCAGAAAGTGCATTTTTCCGGGGATAATCAAGCAGTGCGGAGGCCTGCCAAAATCCATGCCTTTTATTTCTTCAAGCGTTCCGGCTTTTATTATCTCATTCTCACTGCCCAATCTTGCGCAGCCTACAACAAGAGTATCCTTGCTGATAATTCTTTCTTTTTTTCTTTTTTCTATTTTTTCCAGAATCTCTAAAGCATCGTTAATGCTCATGAATTTTTCTTCGCTTGGGTTTAAATCCAGCAGAAACAAGGTGTGCAGGCCAGATTTTTGGTTTTCTTTAAGAGCAAGGTAGGGCGTTTCCAAATTAACAAATTCTTCATAGAAAGGGATGGAAGTTATTTTTCCGAACTTATACAGCTGCAGCCCGGTAATGCCTATGGCAGTAACAATAGAAGCATTATTGATGATTTTAACTGCAATCTTTTTCTCCCGCGCCAGGCGGAACAATTCAATATGCGTTGTTGCTGAGAAAGGGTCTCCGACGACTAGGAAAGCGATTTCTTTGTTTTTTGCTTCGGAAACTATATTTTCTGCTCCTTGTTCAGTCATTTCCCTGTTCGCAGGAATTATTTTCTTTCCGTAAAATTTCTCCAGCTTTTCTTTTGGGCACTGTAAAACAGAAGTGTAATTCTCCAGATAAACTTTGCTGCATTTTTTTACTGCTTCCAGGCCTTTTATAGTAATGTCTTTTTCGTCGCTTAATCCAAGGCCGATAAGATATAAAGTCATTTTTCTTCTATTTCATTGCTTTTTAAGTCATTTTTCTTCTATTTCATTGCTTTTTACATCGTCGCTTTTTACATCATTGCTTTTTACAGCTGCAGCAGCCCTCTCCTTGCTCAGCCCAAATTTTTCTTTAACATTTTTCAGGAAGCGCCTGGCCCAAATAAATTCGGTGGATAAAATGACCAATGACAAGGGAATTATAATAATTGCCGGCCCGGGAAGGAAAATCAGCGCAATGCCTACAAGCAAAAGCGACAGCCCTATAACTAAAACAACCAATCGCCTAGTCAGCTTATAAAGCAGTAATGCTGTTTTTGAATTTAATTGTGAATTTAGTTGTTCTTTAAAAGGTATGTTTAATTTAGATAATTTAGATTTAGTGATAGTTTGCACTTTGGAAATCTTTTGCATCGTCTCTTTGATTTTGTTTCTTTTCATGGTTATGTTATTCTACCCCTTTCTCTACCCCTTTCTATACTTTTATTTTATATTGTTTCATATTATTTTATTTTTATTTTATATTGTTTTATACTATTTTATTTTTAT
>JBFMFP010000053.1:0-8392 GCA_040751885.1 Nanobdellota archaeon | reverse complement strand
CAGAAGTGATAGGGGAGCGGAGATATTGGAAGTTCTGCTTTCTGTTGTAGAAACGGCAAAACTACAGAAGCAGAACCCACTTCTGTTTATGCATCAAATCGTCGCTTCAGAAAGGTAAAGTATTACGCACTTTATTCCCCCATACAGATGATGCACAATTAGTTTATCCTTTCCTGCATTTAGATATCCCCTTATCTCACAGGTTTCACCCAACTTTGTCGGGTCTATAAATATGCGCGATAAGGAAGTTACTGCTACTTCATGGGCTGTTGGTGCCCTCTCGCTGTATATAGATCTAACACCAAAAGAGGCAGGATGTGTAAAAGTGTGATGGTCATCAGTAACAACTCCAATTATATTTACGTTATGTTCAAAACGTTCTGTTGGAATCTTGGGGTGGTTAACCTTGTCGACCGTGTTAATAGTCAATTTTGTTCCATTGAAATAACCACGATTTATTTTTCTTTTCTCCATGAAAATATATTCCTCTAAACTAATCCAAGATTTAAACTGCTCATTGAACGCTTCGTACCTTCTTTCCAGTTCTTCGATTGATCTCGGCGTTACTTTTTTATGGGCAAGTAAGGAGTCCACCACTGCGTCTAAATTTTCAGCACCGTATACTTCTAAATCAATATCTGAGTAATCACCACTTAATCCCATCATTATGGAACCACCTATGCCAATCACATTGCCTAATCCTTCTGACCTTAGTAACTCTAGCATCTCCCTGGCATCTCTATTTGTTTTACATTGTTTGGTTGGTAGCTCTGAAGGGCTGTTTACAGGAATAAAGTGCCCCACTATGTTTTCAATGGGAATAGAATAATACTCAAGCACCGAAATGTCTTCCAGTGTTTGAATGCAGTAAGTTGGATTTATTGCTCTGATTAATCTGTTAGATTGTGGATAAAGTTGTGGGCTTAAAGGTATCTTAAACCAATCTTGGTCGCACCAGTAGACGCTCCCTAAACTGGGAGCAAATAGTTCTTTAGCAAAAAATTTTGGTCTTCCAATAACGAAATGTTCATCTGGCGAGTTTCCACTCTGTACTTCGAAAACTATCCCATCATTACTTACTATCCTGTCGTAGGGTAGATATTTACTGCTTGGCATTTTTTTGAATGAGTATAATCATTTCAAGAGACCTTTCACTTAAAATATTTCATGGGAACATCAAGATCTTGAATCTTACGGTTAGTTGCGGCTAAAAAATCGTAATCTACATTACAGCAATGTTTAACCCAATCTCTTCTTAATTCCTCAACATCAAAAGTATCGCTATCGGTATATTTATTACCGGTTTTTTCGGCTAATATACTGTTCCTCTTTTTTTCCTAATTATAGTCATGTGGTACCCATAGGTACTACATATATAAATATTTTTCTATACTCCAGAACAACTATCGTCGAAAAAGTTGTCTCAAAACAATTTATCCAGAAGTAGTACCCATTTTCTTAGCTATCTAGGTTATATATAGCAAAGCGCACAAATATTTGAGCATGAACAGTGCGCTTTGCTTATTACGAACGAGCATCTATTCGCTCAATTATTTATGCGAGTGAGTATACTTGTTGGTTTTTCTTGATAGGATGAAGAAGAAAACGATTATCCTGTACGATTTGAAAGATAAGTCTAATGTAGAAAGGACAAGAATTCTTCAAAAGCTCTACAATCACCGAGAGAAATCAAATTATACCTATGCCTACCAAAGAACAGGGCTATTAGATAATTTTGATATTGAGAAATCAAGAAAAATGGCGCTTCTTATAAAAAATAAGAATGATCTTGCCAAAGTCTCAGAAATCCTCGGCGGGCTAAAAGTTAAGTTTGAGGTGGTTCAAGGTTAAGAGATTATGCAACACAGCATAAAATGACCAACTATATAAACGTTACTACTTATGTGTGGTTTAGTAGGAATACAAAAAAATATATTTTGAAAAGTAAGAAAAAACTTCGTTTAGCTTCCGTTATGTCGATTTTTAATTCGTCATCGTTTTCTTGTCGGTAAACGAAGGTGCCAACGTCCACATTCCCAGCTTTAGCCCCTGCTTTCCCGACAGAGTTTGTTCGAGCTTTGCATGGGAGAACAGTAACGACATCGGGAAAGTCGCCAGAGGCAAATAAAAAATTACGCATAACGACCGTTATGTTTGGTGGGGGTCTAGGGAGCGAGGGTAACATGAAATGCGCCGAAGGCGCCAATAGATAGTGAGCGACCGTCCCCCACCCGAGCACCGCAGCCCGTAGGCGAGGAGCGGAGAAGGTTTGAAGCGTCCCAAAACTGAGCAATTTATGGCTGATTTCATCTGACTACTTGCTCATGTCTGTTTTGGGTGCTGTTGGCTAAGTTTGTGCCGAAGCTACTTGCTTGCTGAGAACTGCTACAAACTGCCAACTGCAAGCTTCAAACTTGCACATAAAGAGGGGTTATCTTGCCTGCACTTTACGTGCAGGTCGGAGTGAGGCCTAGCCGAACGGAGAAGTTTGTAACCCACCGTGCATAAGAGTGCTGTCGGAATGTCATGTTAAGTAAGAAAAGGGGCGCTTTAAATAACTAAGAATATCCCTCTCACTCTAATTTTTTTGATAAGTTTTATATAAATACCTAAAAATCTTAATTTATGATGGGTAAAACAGTTTTAATTACAGGGTCTAGCAAAGGTCTAGGTAAAGCATTAGCGTTGCAGTATCCTAAGGAAGGTTATAATGTTATAATTCATGGGAGAAATGAGACTGATTTAGAAAGAACAAGGGAAGAAGTTTTAAAGTATAATGTAGAATGCGATTTAGTTGCAGGAGATGTTTCTGACGTTAGAACTATAAACAAATTATTTTGTACTGCTAAGGAGAAAGACATTTCTGTTCTAATAAACAATGTTGGAATAGCATCGAAAGGTTTATTGCAGGATGTTGATGATAATGAGATTGATGAAGTGATTTCTGTTAATTTATTATCCATAATGAAGTTGACATCCCGCGTTTATTCCTACTTTGTTGCGAAGAAATATGGAACAATAATTAATATTAATTCTACGGCAGGAAGGGGTAGTAGTGAGAATGGTGTTGTCTATTGCACTTCTAAGCATGGATTGAAAGGTTTCACGGACAGTTTGAGGATTAATGCTAAGAAAAATAATATCAAAGTTGTAGGTGTTTATCCAGCTGGTATTAGGACAACTTTTCATGAAAGGGTTGGAGGAAGAAAAAATATTGAGACAACAATGAAGCCAGATGAATTAGCAGAGATTATTTATGATGCTGTTAAACATGAATCTGTACACCCCGACGAATTATTATTAACAAGAAGGAATAAATAAACTATATCTTCTTGTACCTATTGTTTACTTTTTCAATTTTTTTTTCCAATGCTTTCTTAATGTCAACTTCCATAGATTTAGCTAACAAGAGAGTTGTGATTAATACATCAGCAAATTCTTCAGGCAAGTTCTCTTTTTGATGGTTATCTAGTTTTTCCTTTCTTTGAAATGAATTATGTAACAAAACTTCCTCACAAAGCTCACCCAGTTCTTCCGTGAGTTTTACTGTTCTTGCAAGAATTAGTTTTTCTTTGTCAACATTTTTAAAGTAGTGCTCTTTCAGTCTTTTGTCCTCAGTTTCTATAAATTCTAATAATCTTTCCATGTTATGGGATGGGGACTTTGGTGTTTATTAAGTTTCCGATTTTTTGTGTTTTTACTCCAGAATAGTATTTTGGGAGAAAAATTTAAAAACAACGATAAATTCCAGTTGATTATGAGCACAATAAACTTTGATTTTGAAAAGCATCATTTCCAAGGGGAATTGCCTGAATCATTAGATAACCCTATAACCATAACTCTACAGACAACAAGGCTATGCAACCTGCATTGTATTTATTGTAGTGAAGATCAACTTTTGTCTGAACCAAGCAAGGGGGAACTTGAAGATATTATTGATCAAATTAAAGATGTTAAAAGAGTGATAGTTTCTGGGGGAGAACCTCTCTTAAGAAAAGATGCCTTTGATCTTCTTGGAAGATTGAAAGATCAAGAACACATTGTAGCGTTAGCAACAAATGGCACTAGAATCAATAAAGAAGTAGCCGGAAGATTAGTTGGACTTGTTGATTATGTTGACTTGACAATAGATGGACCAAGAAAGATACATAACATGATAAGAGGAAATTATGACAAAATAATGGAAGGAATATTAAACCTAAGGGAACAGGGAGTAGAATATTCTATTGTCACCGTTCTGGTACCTCAGAATTTGGATTATTTAGAAGATATTTGTCAAGTTGTGGATACATTAGGAGGAAGAAAACAAAAGATATTAACTCCAATTCCAAAAGGGAGAGGCAAAGAAATTTACAAAAAAACAAAAGGGAAATATTTGTTAGATGAAGTTTTTGACAGATTAAAGACAGGAAAGGAAACTAAAAGTTGGAGTCAAAGAATTACTTTAACTGATTGGAGAAGAATTGGTGAAGGACATGCTTTATTGATTCATCCAGATGGAAATGTAGTAGCTTCTCCTATTTTCTCAGGTGAAGAAGCAGTTGAGTACATCGGAAACTTGCATAAAGAAAGTCTGGGACAATTATGGGACAAATTCCAACATAAAGAGGAGCATTTTAAGAAATACCTAGAGAAAAGTTTGTATGTCTGCTGAAGATGAAAGGCAAATTTCTTGTTTTTGAAGGATGTCATGCTTCTGGGAAGACTACTTTAGCCAGAAGGCTTTCTGATTCGCTTGGTGACAAAGGTAAGAAGGTTTTACTTACCAAAGAACCATTTAATGAAAATATCAGAGCGATTATTGAGAAAATTAGTGAAGAAGAAGCCAAACTTCAAGGAAATCTAGCTGTTTTATATTTGTTATCAGCAGATAGATATCTCCATCTAGATTTTATTGGAGAACAGTTGGAAGAAAATGACTTTGTTATTTCTGACAGATATATCTTATCCTCTTTAGTCTATCAACAAATGCAAGGGATATCGGCATCAGTAATTGAAGAAGCAAATTCTTTCTGCATTGTTCCAGATCTAACATTTTTTGTAGATGCTCCTCTTGATGTGAGATTAAGAAGATCAAAAAACGAGGATAGAAAAAAACCCGATACTTATTTTAGAAAAAAATATGAATTGGAGAGAGATTTGTATAATCAAATTTGCAAAGATTTTTCTGACAGATACAAGATAATTAGGATAAATAATGATCAGCCGCTTGATACAGTTGTCACTGATTTGGAAAAGAGTTTATTAGAGAACTCTTGTAACTGGTTCTGTTCTTTGTTTTTAATTATCTGAGTCTTTGTATAATCTGAAAATGATTCCTTGTTACATCTCAACCAGTTAATATCCTCAATAGAAGTAGGCGATTCAATGATTATCCGAGCATCTTTTCCTCTTAATTCAAGTTCTTCTATTAAGTAAGCTAAAGGTGGCTCACACTTCTTAATACTAATATGTTTTTTCTCATTCCCCCCAGAATGTTCAATGCCCCCAGCATGAAAATATAATTTTGGTATGGATAGCTTATCTAAATCATCAAGAATTGATTTGAAATGTTTCTTTTTTGAGGGGAAAAAACCATTACTTCTAGCATAAATATGTGCAATATCCAAGATAGGAATAACTCTGTAGTCATTAAGTTCTCTGATTAAATCTAAAACTTCATCATATGTTCCAATAGCTTTTTGTTTTCCTGTTGTTTCAATTCCAAGAAAACCGGATTTTAATTTACAATCTGATAACACTTCTTTGATACTTGAAACAATATCTTTTTTTATTTCTTTAAAACTTCTTCCCATATAAAAACCTAAATGAAAGACAGAAACACCTTGAAGGTGTTCTGCAATTGCTAGACCCTGTTTAAGATACTCTGTTGATTTTTTAAGATTCTTTTTATTACCAAGATTTATGTAAAAAGGTAAGTGGCCCGTTAGATTTATATTATTTTCCTTAGCGTAGTTTATAACATCTTCTGGTAATCCATTTGGAATACTGAAAGCAAATCCCATTTCGTATAAATTAATTGAATTCGACTTTAAATTGTCCAAAAAAGGAATTAAATTTGGATGATATTTTCTAGCAACGCCAAGTTGAATCATATAGGGATTATATCTGTCTAAATATTTAAAACTTCTTAATTTGTGTTGATTGTTTTATCATAGAGCGGGAGGGAAAAAGACGATTAATGAAATTTAAAGCGCCCCGGTTTATACATCATTTTTATTTTTATGAGATTAGAGTTTAGTTTATTTGTTCTATATGGAGACAGCACAGTAATGGTAGATATCCTCCTCAAGGAGTTCTTAAAGTTAAGGGGGGTTACAAATTCAAGATAATGTCGTTATGTGCCCCCTACTTTATGTAGGGGCGCCGTAGCGAAGCGGAGGCGAGTAAATCAGGAGTACAAGGGCAATTTCCTACGAGAGTAAGTTCAGTTTTACGTCTAGGGGGTCGCCGTTTTAAACTCACAGTTGCTCTAATGCTCTTTCCAGATTTCTGGTTTTAGTGCCATCTTATTTATCGGTTTAATAACCTCCATTTTTTAGGTTTCTTTTTTCTTAAAAAGTCATATGTGACAGAAGGTTCTCCACGGATTATTTTTTCAAGTGATCTCTTCAAATTATCAATAACTTGTTCTTTTGTAACCAATGAGAATTCACTTAAAGAGCCGATTCTTTTCCCATTCCATAATGCAGCAAAGTTACAACGATGATACATGGGGTCTTTTTCCGGTTCATACATATGGTCGTGTGGAATATGTCTAAATTGTTTCAATTCTGGATCTTCAACAAGAAAAAACCCATTATCTTTTTCTTCGATAAGAAAGGTTTGATTATCTTCTTGGTCCTCAAATCCATCTTCGCTTCTAGAATGATATCCCCAGTATGCTTTCCTGATAAAATATTTTTCAAGGAACGTTGGCATGACTTCTTTTTTGGGATCAGGGCCAATATAGAGTCTACTCTTATCTTTCTCTAAAAGGACAATGCGACAATCTAAAGGAACGCCTAGCTCATTACCAGAGTTGTCAATTTGAGAGCGAAAAATTTCAAAAGTACCCCATCTACCGATAGAAATTGAATTTTGCCGCGCATAAGTCCTGATTGCTTCTTGTAAACTTGTATTAGCATTGATCTCTCGAAACGCTTCTTCTAACTCATTTTGAGGTTGGTATGCCGAGGTAGCTGAGAGGCGCCGATATAGTTCCTGTTCGTCTTCTGTCATTTTAACCATTCTATAATAGTTTTAGTTTCTACTATTTTAATTTATGCCAGAAGTATCACTTACGACAATTAGAAACATTTAAAAAGAGAAGTTGTTTTAGCAGTTGGGTATGGACATTCCAGAATTAGAGAGAATTGGATTGTTAAAGAATGATAGAATTGTATATTTGGCTTTGTTAGAGTTGGGTTCGGCTACTGTAAGTACTTTGGTCAAGAAAACAGGGCTTCATAGAAGTTACGTATATGATATTTTGGACAAATTGATTGATTTAGGATTAGTAAGTTTTACAATAAAGAATAGCAAGAAATTCTTTAATGTAGAAAATCCTGAAAGAATAATTAGAATTGTTGAGGGTGAGAAAGAAAAAGTGGAAAAAGATAGAGAAGAACTCTCTAAAATTCTCCCCCGATTGATACAAAAACAGCGCACTGCGTTAGAGAAACAAGAAGCAAGGGTTTTTATGGGGAAAGAAGGGATTAAGTCTATTTTAGAGGAGGTCTTGAATGTTGGGAAGGACTTTGTTGGGTTTGGTGCAGAAGGGAAATTTAAAGAAATTTTTAAGCGGTATTTTATGAATTGGCAGAAAAGAAGAGTGGAAAAGAAGATTAGGTATAAGATCATTTATAATATGAAATTGCTAGGACAAAGACCGACTAAAGAACAGAAATTAGTGCAAGCAAAATTTTTACCTGAAAAATATGAGTTCCCGGCCACAACTATTATTTATGGAGATAAAGTGGCCATCTTGTTGTGGGATAAGAGTCCTATTGGTTTTGTTTTGGAGAGTAAAGAAGTTGTTAAAAGTTTCTTGAGTTACTTTGATGTGTTGTGGCGAGTAGCGAAGCAGTAACAGTAACGGCGACCCCCATTAATTCGTCGAGAAATTGCCCTCTTCGATTTTTTCATCAAGTACTCCTGATTTATTGCACATAACGGCGTTAACTTCCCCCGACTTTACGTCGGGGTCGGAGCGTTAGCGACGAAGTTTTTTATGACCGTGCAGAGAGACTGGTGCCGTTCGTAGGGGGTGGTTTTTCCGTGAGGGTAACTTGTGAGTGGTAACTTAACCGAAAGCTTTATATAGTACCTATCATTTAGGCTCTAAAATAGGAGGTAACTCAACATGACAGAATGGACAGATATCAGCGAACAATTACCTGTACTTCATAGA
>JBFMFP010000052.1:0-8866 GCA_040751885.1 Nanobdellota archaeon | reverse complement strand
GAATGTTGATTTATTAACCTACAAAGGGATTAATCCCTTGCTAAAAGAGAGAATTCTGAGCGAAGAGGTAAAAATCATATGAAAGAAGTTTCTATCTTTATAAAACATATTTTAGAAAACATTAATGTTCTCCCAAACAATTCAGGATAAACCGTTTAACACTCGCCAGAAAGCTTCCAAATCCTTGGCAGAGCGCATTTCCTTCTCGGAAGCAGCAAAAGTGCTGAAAAGCATCTTCACTTTATACTTTCTGCACAGCCTGATGTTAAACATTATTCTGGATAGCAATTTAGCCCGCTCCGCAGAATTTAATATTTCACTGAAAGAAAAGCCTATTGTTTTATCGTTGACAGCAGCGGCTGTGCACAAAATCTGATCCAGCCCGCCGCGGATGTAATGCAGGCTGTCTTTTGAATGAATATTTTCCATGCCCAAAATAATGTCCGCAGAAGTTTTTTCAAGAACAAAACGCAAAGCCTCTTCACCGGAAGCACGATAAATTACCAATGCTCCTTTTTGTTTTATTCGGCTTATTTCTTTTAACAAATTTTTCTTGTCTTTTTCTTCAACGCAGGTAAAATCCCCTAAAAACAAAGTTCTGCTAAAGCCCAACTTCCGGGAAAGTAACTGCAGTTCGCTGCTCTTAGGCATGAAGAGAAAATTGTCTGTTATTTTCTGCATCCTCTTATACAAAGAGCATGTATTTTTATACTTTACTGCCTGTTAAAAATATGTTCTACTATTTGTTAAAAATATACTTTGCTATTTGTTAAAAAATATCAGAAAAAATTTATAAAAAAAGCACAAAATTAAGACATTAACAAAATCAAACAGGCCTTATTTAGAGGCCCGGGAGACGAAAATGATGAATATCACAGTATTTAATGAAAGAGATAATACTACTCATAAAATTTCCTTCCGTAGAAAAACCGTGAAGGATCTTCTTCTGCAGCTAAAAATAAACCCTGAAAATGTTATCATCGTAAAAAACAACGAAGTTCTTACTGAAGAAGAAAAGCTCGGCAGCGGGGATAAAATAGAGCTGCTCAGCGTCATTTCTGGGGGATAGAAAGATAAATGAACTGTTACAAATGCGCAGGCAAAGCAGTAATTTCCCTGCAGCACGGGAATATATGCAGAAAGCATTTTCTTAGCTACTTTGAGAACAAAGTCTTCTGGACGATAAACAAATACCAGCTTATCGGCAGGGATGAAAAAATATGCGTGGCTGCTTCCGGCGGAAAGGATTCGCTTACTGCGCTTCACCTGACAAAAAAGTATCTGGAAGAATACAAAATCCCTTTAAACATATTTGCCCTGGCCATAAACGAAGGCATTGCCGGCTACCGCAAAAAGACGCTGACAGACCTAAAAAAGTTCTGCGAAGAAGAAAAAATTCCCCTGCATATTATCTCATTCAAAAAAGAATTCGGAAAAGAGCTGGATAAGGCTTATCCCAAAATAAACAAAAGTTCCGGAAAAAGACAATGCAACCTCTGCGGTGTATGGAGAAGATATTTAATCAACAAGTATGCAAGAAAATTAGGGGCAGCAAAAGTAATCACCGGGCATAATTTAGACGACGAAGCTCAGGCTGTCTTAATGAATCTCTTTAAAGCCAATACTGCTTTAGCCGGAAGATTGGGTCCAAAAACAGGATTGCTTGATGATGATAATGATAATGATAATCTTAATGATAATCTTTTTATTCCCAGGGGAAAGCCTCTCTATTTCTGCACGGAAAAAGAAACAAGGTTATATGCCCTGCTGAAAGGGTTCCAAGTGCGATTTGCTGAATGCCCTTATTCAAATGAAGGATATCGCCATCATATTCAGGAGATGCTTAATGATTTTGAAGCTAAATATAGGGGAACAAAACAGGGAATTATTAACTCTTTTTTGGATATCCTGCCGTTCCTGAAAGAGCGGGAAAAAAAGAAAGAAAAACTGCTCTCTTCAACAATAAAAAAATGTAAGCTCTGCAAAGAGCCGGCAAACTCAGATTTCTGCAATGCCTGCAAGATGAAGGGAGAGCTGGAAGATAAAAATTTAAAACAATTAAAAGCATTAAAAAGCACCGGAACCAGAAAAAACCAACCAAAACGAGAAAATTGAAAAAAAAAGCAATTTTCTCTAGTTTATGTATGTGCATAGCACCTTCGAAATCTTCGACGTGACAATCGAAGGAGCTGCGTCCCCGGATGGGGCTTCCCCCCGCGACGCTCCTGATACCATTATCGAAAGGATTTCGACCTAATGGTGCTATGCACATACTAGTTTATAAATATTTTATAAACAACAAAATGAACGGGCAAAAATTCAAAGAAAAAATTAAGTTCTGCCTAAAAGCAGAAGAGAAATATTCGCGCCAGAGCATTTTAGCAGAAATTGGCGCTAAAGGACAGGAGAAATTAGCCCGTGCGAAAGTAACTATCGTCGGCATCGGCGGATTGGGAACTAATGCTGCTGAGCTGTTGGCGCGGGCAGGAGCGGGACATCTAAAACTCATTGATGGAGACGTCATTAAGCAATCAAATCTTCCCCGACAGACACTCTTCACGGAAAAAGACATTAACAAAAACAAAGCTAAAACTGCGCTGGGGAAACTTGCCGAAATTAACTCTCTGGTTAAAATTGAAGCTGAAGACACTTTTTTAGACGAAAAAAACGTTTACCTTCTCAACGACGCGGATTTGGTTATGGACTGTACTGATAACATGAAAACCAGATTTTTAATAAATAAATTCTGCCTTGCCAAAAACAAGCCCTGGATTTATGCTGCCTGTGTGAAAACCAGTGGATACGTCATGCCCTTTACGCAGAAAAAACCCTGCTTAAACTGTTTCATTAAAGGAAACTTTGAGCCTGCTGAATCTGCATGCACATTGGGAGTACTAAATACTCTTCCGGCATTTATTGCTGCTTTGCAGGCAACTCTGACAATAAAAATAATCGTCAGCGGAAACGTGCAGACGGCATTATATTACTGCAATCTGTGGACGCAGGAATTCAGAAAAATAAAAATTAAAAGCAATTCCAAGTGCAGGCTGTGCAACTAAATTTAGCTATCTGCCCGCTAATTTTTTCCTCAGGATAACTTATCAATGGTCTTAAAATCAGGATACCAGCATCGTAGCCGGAAAGACTTTCAAAATTCTGTCCGCTGACCAAAACATCTATATTATTTTCCCTGGCGAAGGAAGCACACTCTTTAAAATCACTTATTTTTTTTAATTTCAATTTTATCGGGCTGAATTCCTGCAGCAGTGAAATGTCTTTTTCAGCAAACGAAAGCGGAAAAACTTGTCCTCCTCTCTTCATAAAGAGTAGTCCGGCAAGGATGCTAGCTTTATTTTCAACCAGCAAAAGAGCCCTGCCTTCCACACCTACAGGCAAGCCGCCAAAGCAGGGGAACGTTTCAAAATATATGTATGCTCCCTGCTCATTAATTTCAATTCCGAGAATAATGTTTGGGTGCCCGAAGGAGAATTGAAACGACGTCCTTTTTTCAATAAATTTTCCTACGTTCATATTCATTTCCGGAGAAGTTACAGGAAAAGTTTTATCGGAACGTTTTGTTTCAACTCTGAATGTTATTTTCTCTGTTTCTTTTCCGCACCCGTGCGCTTCTTTCCTGCTTTGTGCCGCAAATTCAGTCACCCGAACAGCTGCATCTTTGACTGCATTTATCTCTTTCTCTACTCTTACTGCCGGAGAGTATGAAACTAAGCCAAATATTCTTGTTAAATTTCGGTGCTCGGGAAAATAAGGAATAATAAGCCTGTTCCTGGTTTTTTGGATTTTTATTGAGGGTATTTTCTTCTTAATATTACCTATTAACTTCTGCTCAAAACCAGACCTGTTCCGGCCTTTCAAAAAAAGTTCTCCATAACGCAGCAAAATTAAATTGAACATTTGGGTTTACGAAAGAGCATTGTTTTTAAAATTTGCCTGAAAACAAAAAATACCGCTATAAAAATGTGTAAAAACGGCCCTTTCAGGGAAATCAGTATTTATAAAGGCAATATTTAAAAAGGAAAAGCTCATTTATAAATAAACTAATTGTATAATAGGTGTATAATAGGCACGAAACAACCTGAAAATTGAGCTTTAAAAAAACAAAAAGAAGCAATAAAGAGCGAAAAAAGCAAAAAAAAAAGCATTATCGTGACTAAAAACTAAAACCTAAAATCTTAACATAAAGACAGCGGGGTGGTATTATTATGGCTAAAGCAAACAAAACAAATAAGGCAAATAAGACTATTAAACCTACTAAGAAAAAAGCAAAAAAAGAGATTAGCATTGTTAATATTGTTGTTTCCAGCAGCTTGGAAAAAGATATCCCTTTGGAAAAAATGGCCGCAACACTGCCCAATACCGAATACAACCCCGAGCAGTTTCCCGGACTTGTTCTGAGAATTAAAGAGCCAAAAACTTCGGCATTGATTTTCTCCAGCGGAAAAATTGTCTGCACCGGGGCAAGGAATATGGAAGATGTGGAAAGAAGCATCCAAAGCATAATCAAAAGCCTGAAAAAACTGGACATTTATGTAACGATCAAGCCGGAAATAACCGTTCAGAACATCGTTGCTTCCGGAAGTATAGGCATGGATCTCAACTTAAACATTTTAGGGCTGAAATTGCCCAACACCGAATATGAGCCGGAGCAGTTTCCCGGGCTGGTCCACAAGCTTAGGGGAACAAATGCCACTTTCCTTCTCTTCAGCAACGGAAAAATTGTCTGCACAGGAACAAAAACCGAGCAGGAAGTAAATAATGCCACCGATTTGCTTATTGATAATTTACAGAAAATACTCAAGAAATAAGAAGAAATAGAATTTTGTGTTATTGTTCCTGACAGTAATTTATCTACAACAGCATTTTCTACAACTCTCCAAACAAGTATATAAATCTTTAAATATTGCTTCAGTTCTTGATTTGCTTAATAACCACAACTGTGCGAGGTTTTAACAGAGATGGAAGTAGGAGAGCAAATTAAAGTATTTGAAGAATTTATTGAGCAAACTTGTTATCCCCAGCTACTGGAATCCGTGCGTAAGGAAAATTCATTCTTAATCATTGATTTTGCAGAATTAATCAAGTTTAACACTGAAATATGTGAAGAAATACTGGAAAGCCCGGAAGAGCTGCTCAAAGCAGCAGAACTAGCTATAAAAGAGTTTGATCTACCCAAAAAAATAAGCAAATTTTACATCCGTTTAATCAACCTGCCCGAATCGCAAAAAATTCTTATCAGCGAAATACGCAGCAAACACTTAAACAAGCTTATCTGTGTAGAAGGAATAGTCCGGCAGAAATCGGATGTCCGGCCCCATGTAGCTATGGCCAAGTTTGAGTGTCCTTCCTGTGGCAACATCATTCCTATCTTACAACTTGATAAGAAATATACTGAACCGAGCAGGTGCCCCTGCGGAAGAAAGGGTAAATTCAAAGAGATTTCCAAAGAGCTTGTTGACGGGCAAGGATTGGTTTTAGAAGAGATTGCTGAAGAGCTGGAAGGCATGCAGCCGCGGCGGCTGAATGTTTTTCTGAAAGAAGATTTAGTTTCCCCGCTAACTGAACGCAGAAGTTGTCCCGGTTCCAAAGTAAGAATTACCGGCTGGGTTACGGAAGTCCCCATTATTTTGCGCACAGGTGGACAATCTACGAAATATGAGCTTGTACTGGAAGCTAATTCGGTAGTGCCTTTGGAAGATGACACGGCAAATTTAATCATCAGCAAGCAAGAGTTAGAAGAAATTAAGAAAATTGCTGACTTGCCTAGTCCTTTAACCGCAATTGCCGAAAGTTTAGCTCCTTCAATTTATGGTCATGAAAAAATAAAAGAAGCTTTAGTTCTTCAACTATCCGGAGGAAGCCGCAAGATCCGTCCGGACGGAGTGATCACCAGAGGAGACTTGCATGTGCTTCTTGTTGGAGATCCCGGTTCGGCTAAATCCCAATTACTTAAAAGAATCTCCAAAGTTGCTCCTAAATCCAAATTTACCAGCGGAAAGGGAGCTACGGCTGCAGGTCTTACTGCCAGCGTGGTCAAAGACGAATTTTTGGGAGGATGGAGCCTGGAAGCCGGAACATTGGTTTTGGCCAACCATGGTTTTGCCATCATAGATGAGATGGACAAAATGGGAAAGGAAGACCGCTCAGCCCTGCATGAAGGAATGGAGCAGCAGCAGATCAGCATCAGCAAAGCTAACATTCAGGCTACACTGCGCTGTGAAACAACTATTTTAGCAGCAGCAAATCCCAAATCCGGCCGCTTTAACCTTTACGACCCCATTCCCGGACAAATAGACCTGCCCCCTACACTGATGAGCAGGTTTGACTTAATTTTTCCCATCAAAGACGTTCCCAACCGTGACAAGGACGGGCAGATAGCTTCATTCATTCTCAAGCTGCACAAAGATCCGCAGACTGCGGAAGCTAAAATACCCACGGACCTGCTCAAAAAATATTTTTCTTATATCAGGCAAAACATTACTCCAAAAATAAGCGACACAGCAGTAGAGGAAATGAAAGAATATTATCTTACCATGCGCAGTTCCGGAAGCAGCAAAGAAAGCAACGTTCAGAGCATTCCCATTACTCCACGGCAGCTGGAAGCCCTTGTAAGATTATCAGAAGCTTCAGCAAAAATAAGGTTATCTAAAACTGTGGGAAAAAAAGATGCACAAAAAGCAATAGAACTGCTGGAATACTGCTTAAATGAAGTGGCCATGGACAAAGAGCTGGGCAGGATAGACATAGACAGGCTGAGCAGCCCAATTACCGCTACACAGAGAAGCAACATTAGCTTAATCAAAGAAATAATTTCTGCTTTAGAAGAGCAGCTTAAAACCAAAAGCATTCCCAAACAATACATTATTGATTTAGCCAAAGAAAAAAATATTTCTGAAGAAGCTGTGGATAGAGTTATTGAAAGCCTGCGTCGGTCAGGGGATATATTTGAGCCCAGGAAGGATTTCATTCAAAGGTTGTAAACGAGAAAATTAAAAAATAATTTTCTCTGGCTTAAAAATGTTTAAAAGTATTTCATACTTTATAAGTAATGAAAACAATATAAAGTGATGAGGAGAAAAGAAAGAGAGATAAAAATGCCTAACGAACCTTTCAAGAGCAAATACTTACGCCGTCCAGCTGCAAAAACCGCTATAAAAGAATTATTTTTAGGAGAATATGTGCTTGGGAATGAAGAAATAACCAGTCATATCATTACGGAAACCGGGGAAAAAATATTCCGCTTAAACATAATGGCAACAATAGTCAATAAAGAAAAAATAGGAACCATTACTAATTTTCTTATTGATGACGGCTCGGAAAAAATCATTCTGCGCCTGTTTGAAGAAAACAAGGATGCTGAAAAAATGAATATAGGAGATGTAATATTGGTTATAGGCAGGCCCAGGACTTTTAACAATGAAAAGTATATCTCTCCGGAAATCATAAAAAAAATTAATCCTCTCTGGCTTAAAGTAAGATTTATGGAGATAAGCAAAAAAAGTATTTACGCTCGTGACAAAGAAGAGTTGATTGAAGAAGTCCGCCCGGAAATAATTGAACAGGAAATTGAGCCTCAAAAAGAAGAAATAAATATAAATAAAGAAAATATAAACAAAGAAAATTATTTTCCCTTTCAGAAGATATGCAGGCTTATTTCAGAACTGGATAAAGGTGAAGGGGTCTTTATTGAAGAAATTATAGAAAAATCTCCCTTTCAGGGCACTGAAGAGATTATAGGAAAAATGCTGGAAAAAGGAGACTTATTTCAAAACCTGCCTGGAAGAGTTAGAATTTTATAAATAAAAATTATTTACTAATAAATGTTTTTGTTAAAATTTTATGCAAACAAAGCTGGAGTAATATACACTTCTATCAAGGCAGCGACAATAAGAAAACCCAGGCTTATCAACATTAAATCCAAAATATCTGTCAAAACAGAATCATTGTCCAAATTGCGTTTGATTATAGCAATAGAAATTATGCTGCCTGCCAAACCCATAACAAAATAAGCTATTATCTCAAAAAAACCATGGGTCATATAACGAAAGAAACTAAACGTAGCTACGTTAAAATAAGAAGATAATACTTCCCATCCTACTAAAGAAGCAATCTTAACTAATTCTGTTTTTATCAAGTTGCCCATTGCTACGGCAATAACCGAAGCATTCCACACTAATATAAAAATTGCTCCCATACCATACAGCAGTGAAAAAATCAAGCAAAAAAAGAGCACTTTAAGATTATTAGTAAAAATTCTCACAAAAATATCTAACCTAGTTGTATTCCCTTGTAAATAATTATTAACATTAGTTATGGCGCTTTTTTGCATTCCAAAAAATGAATCAACAATAGGCTGGGGCAGTAAAATATAGGTCAAAACTAAAGCAAAAGTAACACCTAAAAACAAAAAAACCATGAAAAAAATAACTTTAGAATGCTCTTTTAATATCTTCCATTCGCTTGTATATTCTAAATCCAAATTTTCTTCCTGAATTACAGCTGTAAACAATAAAGGGATTACTGAAATAACTATAAGAAAAACCGTAAGCACCCCGGCAATTTCACGAAAAACCATATAAGATAAAAATAAGCTTATTATAGAATAAAAAAACCCAGCTAAGAACATCTCCCAGGGTCTTCTCTTAAGAGTTAAAGGATTTAACAACGATTCTAAAACCATCATTTAACTATTTATAAAAGATTATTTAAACGTTACGTTTCCTAGACTTTTGCGCTTTCCTCACAAAAGCAGAATATTGGTAAGCTTAAAACGCAAAAGTTCAGGTTTCCCCGTAATACTTCAGTAGTGAAGCAAGACCATTAAAGTCAAGAAAGTGAAATAAGGTAA
>JBFMFP010000051.1:0-9183 GCA_040751885.1 Nanobdellota archaeon | reverse complement strand
AAGAACTGAAGAAAGCTCGCTCACCGGAGAATCGCAGTCGGTAGCCAAAAATACTGATGCTTTAGCAGAAAAAACGGCTCTTGCCGACAGGAAAAACATGGTTTATTCTTCTACAATTATTTCCAACGGGAGGGGCAAAGCTCTTGTTACAGCTACAGGGATGGGCACGCAAATCGGGAAGATAGCTTCCATGATTTCGGAAGCACCTGAAAAGCTTACCCCTTTGCAAAAAAAACTGCAGGAATTGGGGAAATACCTCACTATCGCAACACTAATTGTTGCAGCGGTAGTCTTTGCGGCAGGCATAACTTCCGGAAAGAGTGCTTCCGTGATGCTTTTGGCAGCGATTGCTTTAGCAGTAGCAGCCATCCCCGAGGGCCTTCCCGCAGCCATCACTATCTCCTTAGCTTACGGAGTGCAGCAGATGGTCCGGCGGAACGCCTTAATCAGAAAACTTTCTTCCGTAGAAACTCTTGGAAGTGTAAACGTAATATGCACAGATAAAACAGGAACATTAACGCATAGTGAAATGACAGTAACTAAAATATGGGCAAATGACACTATTTACGAAGTTACTGGCTCAGGATACAGCTCCCAGGGCTCTTTCCAGATTGATAAAAAGCTTGCCAATCCCGAGCCCCTGCACCAGCTGCTAAAGATAGGAGCTTTATGCAACAATGCTCAAATAGAGAGAAAAAATTCCAGCCAGGGCCACAGCCGTAACCATCATAGCCATAACCATTTAAGGAAAGTTATTGGTGATCCCACTGAAGCGGCCCTGCTCATTTCTGCAGAGAAAGCCGGCTTTACAGCTAAAGAATTAGCCCAATGGCCGAGAATAGACGAAATTTCTTTCACTTCAGAAAGAAAGATGATGAGTACTTTCCATACTGATGCCCATAATAAGAACCATAATAAAAAAATTTTTTCAATGACTAAAGGCGCTCCTGACGTGCTCATTAAACAATGCAGCCATATCCTTATCAATGGCCTGGTTCAGAAACTGGACGATGCCAAAAAGAAAAAAATCCTCCAGCAAAATGAAGCCTTTGCCAAAGAGGCGTTAAGAGTATTGGGGTTTGCATACAAAGAATTTCCCTCAGCTAAGTTTAAAGACACTAAGTCTAAAGACAACAGCTACAAACCTCACTTTAGCAAAGCTGACGCAGAAAAGGAGATGATTTTTGTCGGGCTGCAGGCAATGATCGATCCGCCAAGGGAAGAAGTCAAAGAAGCAATTAACAGATGCAAAGATGCGGGCATCAAAATAATCATGATTACCGGGGACCATATCATTACGGCGAAAGCCATCGCTGAAAAATTAGGCATATGGGGGGAAGCCGTTACCGGTGAAGAGCTGGATAAAGTTAAGGACCTAAAAAAAGTTATTGCCAAGATGGGCATTTTCGCCCGGGTTAATCCTGAGCATAAGCTAAAAATCATCAAAGCGCTGAAAGAAAAAGGCTATATTGTTGCTATGACCGGTGATGGTATTAATGACGCACCGGCGCTCAAAAAAGCAGACATAGGTATAGCCATGGGCATTACCGGAACAGACGTAGCTAAGGAAGCTTCAGATATGATTCTTACCGATGACAACTTTGCCTCCATTGTCAATGCGGTGGAAGAAGGCCGGGGCATCTTTGACAACATTAGAAAATTTGTTAATTACCTGCTTTCCAGCAACCTTGGAGAAATCACTGTAATTTTATTTGCTTCACTCTTAGGGATGTCCCTTCCTTTAACGGCCATACAAATCCTCTGGGTAAATTTGGTTACAGATGGACTGCCGGCAACCGCACTAAGCTTTGACCATAAAACTCCAAGAATAATGCAAAGACTGCCCAGACCGGCACGGGAAGGCATACTCTCCAGAGGGATTAAATATGATATTATCATTTTTGGCACTTTAATGGGAATATGCACTTTAGCATTATTCTGGCTGTATAATTACTCAGGAATTTTCAACAGCTCAGGAATAGCTAAAGCACAGACGATAGCATTTACATCTTTTGTGCTTTTTGAAACTGTCCGCCTGCAGACGATAAGAAACGAATATAAATTAAGTTTTTTCAGCAACAAGCTTTTATTTGCAGCAGTCATTCTTTCGCTCTTGCTGCACTTGCTGACCATTTACTCGCCGTTAAGTGTTTGGTTTGATACTGCTCCTTTAGGATGGACGGACTGGGGAATTCTTATTATCAGCAGTATTGTCTTGTTGGGGGTTTATAAGTTGATAGAAGTGCTGGTGTTGAAGAGAAAAGAAAAGTGGAAAAGTGCTAAAGAAGTGTTAATCACCCAAGGTTAATCACCCAAAATACGCAGCTTTATCTTCCTTAATCTGTTTAGCGCGGGCAGAGCTGAAGTAATCTTCCAGCTGCTTGTATGTTTCTTCAATTTCCTTGTCCATGGACGGCTTGACAATCTCCATCGCCTTGATGAAATGCTCCATTTTTACTTCCTTGCTCTGTAAATTCTCACGCAGGGCGCTCATGGCTGCTTCTCTGCAGACACCTTCTACATCCGCCCCCACATATCCTTTGGTCTTGTCAGCGAGCTTTTTAATATCCGCATCCTTTGCCGTAGGCATCTTCTTGACATAAATTTCAAAAATTTTCCTCCTTGCTTCTTCGTCGGGAACAGAAGTAAAAATAACCCGGTCAAACCTCCCCTGCCTTAACAAAGCGGGATCAACTATGTCCGGCCTGTTGGTTGCACCAATCACTACAACATCATTTAAGCTTTCCAGTCCGTCCATCTCAGTAAGCATCTGGTTAACTATCCTTTCACTGACATGGACATCGCTTCCTGAGCTTCTTCTTGGGACTAAAGCATCAATCTCATCAAAAAACAAAATAGTCGGAGCGGTCTGCCGTGCTTTACGGAAAATTTCACGCACAGCTTTCTCAGACTCGCCAACCCATTTGGATAACAGGCTCGGCCCATTGACTAAGATAAAGTTGGCTTCGCTTTCCTTAGCCACAGCCTTGGCCAGCAGGGTCTTTCCCGTTCCCGGAGGGCCATAAAGCAAAATTCCCCGTGGCGGCCTTATCCCCATTCTTTTGAAAACTTCTGGCTTCTTGATCGGCCATTCTACTGCTTCTTTTAACTTCTCTTTTACATCTTCCAACCCGCCGATGTCCGACCAATGGATATCCGGAGTTTCCACCAACACTTCACGCATGGCGCTGGGCCGGACCATCTTCAGGGCTTCCTGAAAATCCTTTTGTGTAACCATGAGCTTTTCCAGAATTTCCTTAGGTATGGGCTCCCCTTCTGCTATGCCTTCAATCTTCAGCTGGGGAAGAATACGCCTTAAGACGACCATAGCTGCTTCTTTGGCTAATGAATTTAAGTCTGCTCCCACAAAGCCATGGGTAACATTGGCAATTTCCTGCATGCTCACATCTTTAGCCAAAGGCATGTTTCTAGTATGAATTTTTAAAATGTCCAATCGGCCTTTTTTATCCGGAACGCCAATCTCAATCTCGCGGTCAAACCTGCCCGGGCGCCTTAAGGCCGGGTCAAGCAAATTAGGCATGTTTGTTGCCGCAATAACAATAACTTTCCCTCTGCTTTTTAATCCGTCCATCAGGCCAAGCAGCTGGGCAACGACCCTTTTCTCCACATCCCCTCTTGACTCTTCCCTCTTTATGGCAATAGCATCAATTTCATCAAAGAAAATTATAGACGGTGCATTCTGTTCAGCTTCTTCAAACTTCTTGCGCAAATTAGCTTCACTCTCTCCGTAAAACTTGCTGATCACTTCCGGACCATTAATAACAATAAAATGGGAATTGGTTTCTGAAGCCACCGCCTTGGCCAGCAAAGTTTTCCCTGTTCCCGGAGGGCCATGGAGAAGAACTCCTTTTGGCGGCTCAATACCCAGTTTTTCAAAAATTTCCGGATGGTTTAAAGGCAGCTCAATCATCTCACGGACTTTTTTAATCTCATCACTCAAACCGCCAACATCTTCATAGTTTATGCCTAAGCTGATGCTCTCTTCTTCTTTAAACTCCACGGCCTGGGGATTAAACTCAACTTCCGTTTCCTGTGTAACGACAACAATTTCTTTCTTCGGCAATGAGTCTGTAACCATAAATTTTAACGAGCCAAACCCGTATCCGGCAAAATGGGATTCCATCATCGCAAAAATATCACTGATATCCTGCCCATGGCCATAATAGGCCGGCCTTCTTCTTGCCTTTCCCAGAGAAACAATATCCCCCTTTGTTAAGGCTTTTCCCATCAGCCCTTGCTTAAACAGCTCTGCAGAAGCCTTAATCATCACGCCCTTGGCTATGGGTGCAATAGTAACCTTCTTGGCCGGCTTAATTTCCGCTTTTGTAACCGTTACTAACTCCCCAATGGAAGTGCGCGCATTCTTGCGTATATCCCCATCCATGCGGATAATGTTTAATCCGATATCCCCGGGATAGGCCCTGTCTACAACTGCGGCAGTGGCCCGCTCGCCTTTAATCTGCACGAAATCGCCCGTAGAAACCCCCATCTGCTTCATGAAACCGGAATCTACTTTAACAACGCCTTTATTTACATCATCCTGTACTGCTTCCATTACTTTCAGCTTAACTTGTAGAGGCTGCATGGAATAAATTTTTGTGAAGATACTTTATAAATATTATGGTCAAATTTTGTTATTTTTCTGAAGTGGTGAAAAGACCAAAAGATTTAAATACTCTCAGCTCAAGGCACTGTAAATAACCTATAATAATCGGGTGCAAATAATCCAATAATCGGGCACTGCAAATAACCTACAATAATCGGTTACAATAATTGTTTTTAAACCCTACAAAATAAAGCAACCTAATAAAATAAAGCAACCTAATAAAATAAAACAACCCGATAAAATAAAGCAAAATGAATTATAAAGCAAAATGGATCCGGATAAAAACTTAGAATGGTACTTAATTTCCGCAAACGAAGCCGCATCTAAAGGAAACGTTGCAGGTGCACAGGCTTATCTTAGCGGAGCAAGGGGTTATGCAGCCGAACATAGACTTGAACTCCCGGAACCCAGCATGCTACAAATTGAGCTAATTGCTTATAGAAAAGGTGCAGAAGTAGCCTTAACGATTGCTGAAAGGGCTTTGCTCATAGGATACTCAGATAATGCGCAGGGATACCTTCAGGAAGCGGTAACGTATGCAGCCAGAGTCAAGCTGAACATAAGAGCAAGAGTAGAGGTAATTGAAGCAGACTTAAGAAAAGAATTAAGAAAAAAAGCAAATTTAAGAAGATAGAAAATTAAGAAGATAAAAAAATTAACTGACTTCCTGATTTTTATTACACCTTAATTCTTTTTTGCTGCATCCTCTTATTCCTTTTTTTTCTGTGCAGGAGCCGGACCAGCCTTAACCTTAGGCAGCGGCAGAGGGCTGGGCAGACTGACATCTTCACTTATTTTAATCGCTTCTATGTTGCCTTTATGCAGGGCAGCGTTAACGATTTCTTCCATGACTTCCATAGGGATGCGCTTGTTTTTTTCCCAGGACTTTTTGATTTCGCTGACCGTTTTCTCTTCATCAACATAAAGAACCTGCCCGGCAACTTCAATCCTGCCCAAATCGGGCTCGTAATTGCAGTTGAAATCAAAAGTAAATTTCAGCCCTTTCTTTCCTTCCACATTGAAAGGGAGGTCTTCTACGTCATTAATGGAAACATTATTGTTGATTTTTATCTGCCCGCCCTTTGATTTAAGGCTTCTCTCTGCGTTTATCTTATGCAAATTTATTTTTACAATCGTCATGTCTAACCACCTTTTCTTGATTTTTTGTTAATTTTCTTGATTTTTTGTTAACTTTTTGTTGATTTTAACTTATTTTGTTGATTTGAACATATTTCCAGACTATCTTTTCGGATAATCTTCAGATAACAATTCAATAAAGAGATTATTTATATGGATTATTTATAAACTTTGTTGCTCTTCTTTAGATTAGAATTGATGTTAAGCTAAATAGAGACAAAGCAAGCTTATTCCGGAGAAGGGCCCATGCTTTCTTCAAACTCGTCTGCACAGCTCTTGGAGCAAAAGACGTAATCTTCCCCGTCAATTTTGCGCGTAACCTTCGTTTCTTGGTCTATAGCTGAGCCGCATTCCACACATTCCTCAACTTCTTCGTCCTCAGAATAGCCTTCCATGAATCCTTCTTCTGCTTCCTCTTCGTCAATTGCTTCGTCAATTTCGTCTTCATCGCTTGAGCGGTTTTTCATCTTATGCGGCAGATTTTTCGCCTTCTTTTTTAAATGTTTTGTTTATAGAGCATATACCTGACAAATATAGGCAAATAGGCAATAAATTTTTAGGCAATAAATTTTAATACATATAAATTATACATACATCAATGCCTAAATTGTCAATGCCTAAATCAAACGCGCCTCAGACGAAAACGGACAAACAGATGCGAACATTTCAAAAGCGAACATTTCAAAAACCTCCTCAAAATCCTTTCTTAGCATTAAGAATACTAATGGGAGTAATCTTCCTTTCCGCAGGGATGTATAGGCTCTTTAACTATGCGGCCGGGATAAAGGAATTAACCGCCCTAAACTTCCCGGCATTTTCTATAGCTCCGTTAACTGCTCTGCTGATTATCTTTGAAATTGCCTGCGGGCTTATGCTTCTCTTTAACAGATACGTTAAAATTGTCCTTTCCGCGCTGGTCTTATTTTTAGCAGTAGCCATCGGGACAGCTTTGGCCAGCAATGGCGCAGCAATAATCCTGCAGGCAGGAGAATTATTCGTCTTTAATGCTAATGCCACGGATGTAATGCTGCATATTGTCTTCTTGGTGATATTGGTAGTGCTGTTGATGCAGTATTGGAAAGATGAAAAAAAGAGAAAGAAAAAAGCAATATCATCAACAAGAAAATAAAAAACTATTCAAAAAATTATCCTAAAAAAAGCTTAAACAAAAATACTTTTCATCCGCCATGATAAAATTTATGCATCAGCCGCTTCATCTTGCTGATGGACCTCTCCCAGGAGAATGAATATGCAACTGTCTTCCTGGCATTTTGCCCTAATTTCTCACGCAAATTCCTGTCTCCAGCAAGCCGGTTGATTTTCATCGCCAACAAAGATGCGCTGTTGCGGGGAAAGAAAATCCCGTTATAACTCTTAACAACATAATTCTTGATAAATCCTACTTTTGTGGCAATTACCGGCAGCCCTGAAGACATGGCTTCCAGCGTAGCCAAAGATGTGGTCTCAGTCAGGCTGGGCATGACAAAAATATCCATCGCCTGCATGTAATCTTCCACATTGCCAACAAATCCGGTAACTAAACAGTTTTTATTCTCTTTAAACTCTTTGACAATCTCTTCCGTGCCATCTCCCACCATGAGTAAAAAGAATTTCTTCTGGTTTAATTTTTTAAAAGCCTCAAGCAGCACGAGCGTATTTTTTTCTTTGCAGATTCTTCCCACATAGCCAATGATAATTTTATGCGGCAAATTCAGCCTGGACTTACTGGCTCTTTTATCCTTGCTGGGGCTAAAGCGCTCTATATCTACACCCAGCCGGGCCACTTCAATTTCCGTTTTTACGCCTGCTTCTTCCAGCTCTTCCTTAACTTCCCGGTAAGGCACCAAAAGCAAATCCCAGCGGTTATAAATCCAGACAAAGAATCTCTTAATGACCTTTGAGGTAAACCTGCCCAGGCCAAAATATTTTTCTAAAAATTCCCATCCCGTATTGTGAATGTAAAATACTGATTTTTTGCCGAAGCGCAGGGCATAATAAGCAGAGATGAAAAATCCCACCGTGGCCGGCCCGTGGGAAAAAACCAGCTCGCTTTCCTTAACAGCTTTTTTAATTGTCCGGAGATTGCTCCAGGTCAGGCTGACCACCGGGTACATTGAAGCTTTCAGGCGCTTAGAGACATTAAAAAAAATAGTTTTCATGCCTTTGAATTTTTTCCGGCTAAGCTTGGGAACGAGCAGGGTAATGTCAAATTCCTCTTTGGAGCGCTCAACAAACTCTTCCACGCACTTAAGCACTCCGTCTCTTAGCGGAAAATAAGTGTCCGTAACTACAAGCAGTTTAATTTTCAGAGAGGCCATTTTTGCTTTTTTGTTCTTCTGCGGTCTGTTCTTTCTCTTTGTTTTTTACTTTTCTCCTTTCTTATTACTCTTCTTTTTTGTTACTTTATTTAAAGTGGAAATACTGATTTATTTAATGCGGAAAAAACATTCTCCAAACATCTTTCTTATTTTAAGCCCGTCTTTGACTGCCCTCCAAAAGAGGAAGAAAACGGGATAAACAATCCGTGTCAGCTGGCTGCGGTACTTTTTCAGGGCTTTTAACTTCAGGGAAAATGTCCTGGAAATATCAACGTAAAGTGCAGGCAGCTGCGTCCTGAAAGAAACGGGATTCCAGACAGAATAAATGTAAACTTCCGGCCGGCGTTTCCGCTTAAAGCTGAGGAGTTTATACAGCTCCAAAGTGATTTTGTTGATAGCTTTATGGTCGGGATGGGGATCTTCATTGCTGTGGGTAAATATCTTGCTGGGCTTTTCTTTTTTTATCAGCTCCAGAAGCTTTTCTTCAGTGTTTTTTAGGACATACTCCTGAAGAAATTTGCCTTCACGGAAATCGTAAATAACTACTTTGCATTTAAGCACTTTGGCGGCATCATAAGCTTCCTGTGCACGAATCCTCTGGACAACCTTTTCTTTCAGCCAGGGATGTGATTTTTCGCCGTAAGAAAAAACAACAGCAATAACTTTCCTGCCTTCTTTCGTATATTTAGCGATAGTTCCCCCTGCACCTATCACAAAATCATCAGAATGGGCGCTAAAGACTAAAATTGTTTCTTTTTTCTTTTTAAAATTCTTAATTTTTTTCTGAGAATATTTAATTCTTCTTCCCTTAACTTCTTTGTCCATACAACTACCTCTTTTTAACTATCTTTTTTTATTGTATATAAAGTATGAAATCCCGCTAGATTTATTAATCTAACGGGATTGTCTTTGTTTGTGCAAAGCAAAGACGAAAGAAAGCAATGAGAACAACAATATTAATTCTTCGGTTTCCGGTATGTATTAAGCCATACTCTATAATTCTTTGATTTCCCAATCATATTCTTCAGCACCGAAAACTTAATATATATCAAATATATATTAAGAAAAATGCGTAAAATTTCCATCGTATCCTCCAATGAG
>JBFMFP010000050.1:0-9265 GCA_040751885.1 Nanobdellota archaeon | reverse complement strand
AAATCAACAAACCCAATCGCAGCAGTCCAGTCACTTCGTTCGTGAGTTGCCTGTTGGCAACAGCTGCGGGGTTTGTTGGTCTTGTCTTGGATTTTATCATCACAGCAGAGCTGTGGGGTTTGATACCCAAGACAAGAATCAAAATGTCAAAGTTGGGTTCCTATAGCATAAAAAATTGGCTCTCAACGCTTCCAAGCACATTTTTGTTAGCTTTTTTGCAGACCTGCCAGAAAAACAAAAAAAGCCAATGAGGTAAATCTCTCTGTAGGAATGAAAATTTTGCCTAATACAAGCATCTTGGAAGTTGTCTTATTTGTAAATAAAATCTTTAACTATTGATTAAAATATTTTGTTAGTAAAATTGTAATCTCTTTTTAATAATTTTATTGCTCTCTTCAAAAACAATCCATTTAATCATCAAAGTTTTAAACTTATAATATTTAATCAAACATTAAACTGTTTATTAGGAGTTTACACAATAAATTTTGATATTTGAAAGATTTAATAATTAAGATTTAATAATTTTGATATTTGAAAGATTTAATGATGCCTCTAATTAAGGATGTCTAATAAAACTAACCTATTCAATAAAACTCTGCAAGCTTAAGTTAACAATGTTTTCTTTAGCCTGTTTTTCCTTAAATTGGGGGTCTAATCTGAAGAATAATTGGTTGTTGAAGAATGAACGCTGGAAAGGAATACCCTTGCCTATTAATGAGGAGATGCATTCAGGAATAATTGTTAAAGGAAGTGAAGCTTTAATGGCAATTTCCTGGCAGGAAAGGGGAATCTCTTCGGTATACAAAACCAGAAAGATCTTTTTTTCTGTTTGGCTTAATGAGAAAACAGAGGGTCTTGTTATAGGTGAGCCCTGAGTTAACTGAACTTTGTCCAGCCTTTGCGCAAGCTTGTCTATTTTAATTTCCAATTCCTGAATGTAATCAAAGAGGGATTGAATTTCCGCAGTATTGTCATTGATAGAATTAAAATGCTCCTGCAACAGTTTCTTGAGATTGCTTATTTCTTCCATGTTCATCTTTTCTATGGTCGCAGTTTCTATGGCCCGAGCTAAGTTCCAGCTCCCATTTAACGTCGTAAAGAAGAGGCATAACTACACCTCTGCTTTTTTTTCTACCACACCCCTAAGGGTAAGAAATGTTTTCTTTGGAATTTATATATCTTTCTGTTTTGGAAAAAATTCTGAAATATGACCCCCCGATTATTTCCGATTGACCAATCTCCTCGCCAATCTTATTTTTAATAATCTCTTTTGTTTGGTATTCATCCTTATTCTAATTACCTGCCAAGCAACTAAAACAGATGCTCAAAAAAAGAGCCTGAATGTTCTATGGAACTCGTCGCCAGTTTTTGTTTCTCATTGTTATGCTGGGATAACCGCTTCTTTTTCTACCTGATTCAGTTTTTCTAAAAGTAAATTATCATATAGCTCAATTAGTTGCTTAACAGCAGCATTTTTTTGGTTAATTTTGTAGAGAGTAGCCCTTCCAATTTTTCTTGTTTTCATTATAATTCCCAGCTGTAAAAGTTTAGGGATTAAAGTATTTAAAGTTCCCCAGCTCACTCCGGCGTTGAGCAAGTCAGTGAGAGTGTAGTCAAAGTCACGACCTTCTATAAAGTATTGTAATATTCTCATGCGCGGATTATCTCCTACATAGTCTAAAAAGATGGTTTCCCCCATATTATCCCTTAAAAAGAGCTACTATTTAAATCTTTTGTTATTATACATCAATATATAAAAAGTAAAGGGAACATTATTAATAGGAAAGAAGGCAGCGGAGAGAACTCTGAAAGAATTAACCAACAACGAATGGATAATATTTTATCAAAAAGAATAGGTAAAGGTGCTGACGAACACATCTCCTTAAATCCGGAGAAAGTAAGCGAGATAAAACTGTTTCTTGCAAATTCGCAAGGAGGGATTTATAATGATTAAACAAGTAATTAAATCAATGGCAAAGATTGGGCTTATTGCTTTAATCATTCTCTTAACGTTAACTTTAATCTCTTGCGGAGGAAAGAAAATGAACAGAACAGCAGTATTTGACACTAATTTAGGGATGATAAAAGTAGAATTGTTTGAGCGGACGATGCCTATCACTTCCAATAATTTCATAACTCTTGCAGAAAAAGGCTTCTATGACGGAACGAAATTTCACCGCGTCATTTCCGGATTTATGATTCAGGGCGGTGATCCGTTTTCAAAAAATGATTCTTTGAAACAGTTTTGGGGAACAGGCGGGCCCGGATACACAATTAAAGATGAATTTACTGATGGAAACAAAAATGACCGCGGGACTATCTCCATGGCCAATGCCGGGCCAAATACGGGAGGAAGCCAGTTTTTTATCAACGTCGTCAATAATAATTTCCTGGATTCAAAGCATCCCGTCTTCGGCAAAGTTGTGGAAGGAATAGACGTAGTAGACAAAATTGCGAAAGTGCAGACTGATTCAGAAGACAAGCCCGCAGAAGATGTGGTTATTAACAGCATTAAGATAACAGCATTAAGATAAAATAAAAAGATAGAATAAAAAGATATAATAAAAAGATAAAATAAAAAGATAAAATAAAAAGATAGAATAAAAGGATAAAATAAAAAAATCGGCAAAACAGAAAAGCCATTAAAATAAAGATATATTAAAAACATCCCTAAAAATAGATAAACTTTTTTAAACATGTTCTCTTTTCTTCGCGTTATGTCTTATGAAAAAGCGGGGTTAAAGTGCGGTATAGAGATTCATCAGCAGCTGGAAGGGAAAAAACTGTTCTGCGACTGCCCAACTAAACTAAGGGAAGATGCGCCTTCCTTCACAGTCAAAAGAAAACTGAGAGCGGTTGCCGGTGAGCATGGAGAGATAGACACTGCTGCATTGCAGGAGCAGCTCAAAGACAAAACTTTTGTTTATCAGGGCTATGATTCTGTATGTTTAGTGGAAGCTGACTGTGAGCCGCCGCATGAAGTAAATAAAGATGCTTTGTACACAACATTGCAGCTCTGCGGTCTAGTTAAAGCGGATGTTTCTTCCATCGTGCAAGTGATGAGAAAAACAGTTATAGACGGCTCTAACACTTCCGGCTTCCAAAGGACAGCTTTAATCGCCAGAAATGGAGCCATTAATACCAGCGGGGGGGAAGTACGTATAACCAGCATTCTTTTGGAAGAAGATGCCTGCAGAACCGTCAGCGAAACGCCTGCAGAAAAAGTATATTCTTTAGACCGCTTGGGAATTCCACTCATAGAGATAGGAACTGCTCCCGACATTAAATCGCCGCAGCAATGCTTGGAAGCAGCAAAAAAAATAGGCTTGCTTTTACGCTCACTTCCCGGCGTTAAAAGAGGCCTGGGAACAATAAGGCAGGATGTTAACATCTCTATAAGGGATGGTGCGAGGATTGAGATTAAAGGCGCTCAGGACTTGCAGATGCTGCCTATGATGGCGGAACTGGAAGTGAAAAGGCAGACGGAACTGCTTAGGATTAAAGAGGAGCTGAAAGGAGTTCGTTTGGATGAATTTAATGCTCAGGATTTAACAGTTCTTCTGCAGGATTCCTCATCGAAAATAGTGCAGAGAGTAGTGCAGAGAACTATCGCTAATAAAGAAGCTAATAAAGAAAATCAGGGGAAGATTATGGGAATTAAGCTGCATGGCTTTGCCGGTTTTATAGGGCGGGAAATACAGCCTAATTGCCGTCTGGGAACGGAATTTTCACAGCGGGCGAAGGTTAAAGCAGGAGTGGGAGGCATATTTCATTCTGACGAGCTGCCTAATTATGGGATAACTGAGCAGGAAGTGAAAAGGATCCGCAAGAAATTGGATTGCCTGCCGGCAGATGCTTTTGTGCTCGTCGCTGATAACGAGCATAAGGCACTTGCTGCCCTGCAGGCGGTTTACGAAAGAGCCAAGGAAACTCTTAAAGGCGTTCCTGAAGAAGTTAGAAAGGCTAACACCGACGGAACGAGCACATATATGCGCCCAATGCCCGGGGCAGCAAGAATGTATCCGGAAACTGACGTTCCTTTAATAAAGCCGGATTTGCAGAACATAAAACTTCCTGAGCTGCTGGAAAACAAAATTGCGCGTTACCAGAAAGAGCTGAAATTAAGCAAGGATTTAGCTGAATTTACGGCCAAATCCGGGCAAGCGGCTTTGTTTGAAGAGCTGGCTGCAGGATATCCTCAGCAAAAGCCTGCATTTATTGCCGAAACTCTCACTTCTACGCCTTTAGAGATAAAGAGAAAATACAATCTTGATGCAGACAAATTGACTGACGATGATTTCCGCAGCGTGTTTAAATATCTGCAGGAAGGGAAAATCCACAAAGACATTCTTATAGACGTATTAATTGACATGATTAAAGGCGAATTTGACCTCAGGAGATATGCTTCTTTAAAGACGGAAGAAATTCATCAGGAGCTGAAAAAAATAGTCCGAGAAAACCGCGATGCTCCTTTTTCCGCTTTAATGGGTTTGGCAATGAAAAAGCTGGCCAGGAAAGTCTCCGGAAAAGTCCTTTCTGAAGAGCTGAAGAGAATAGTTGAGGAAGGGCATTGATGCTTTTTTTGGTTTTTTTTGGTCTTTTTTTGATCTATGAAAGCTGCCTAATGCCTTTGGACAGTATCTACTATTTAGTGATAAAATTACCAAAAGATTTATAAAGCAGGTTCTTTTTTAAGCTTAAAACAAGTTTATTTTGGAGGGGAAAATTTTGGAGAGGAAATCTATACTCACTCGCATAAATAATTGAGCGAATAGATGCTCGTTCGTAATAAGCAAAGCGCACTGTTCATGCTCAAATATTTGTGCGCTTTGCTATACAATGAATAATTATAACTCACATAGATTATATGGACTTGATCAAGGCCCTTGGGCAGGTGCAAATGAAGAAATGTCTCCACGGCTGCGGGAGTTACTTGCAAGAGCAGATGAAGCTAACCGGGTTGCCCGGGAAAATGGGCCGTTGAGCAGAATGATTCATCCGCTAAGCATAGAAGAAGTTGCAAGATTGATTGTAAGCTCAAAGAACTGAAAATGAATAACATCATTCAATATTTTTCAAAACCGGCAGTTGTTGGAACACTTGCAGCTCTTTTAGGTGGATGCAATACTAATTACAAAGAAGAAGATTGTGAACAGGCAATTTACAGATTACGTGGGGAGTTTATAAGAGAATGTGAGCAAATGCTCCCCGGCGGTTCGGATGAGCGCTTGAATGAGCTTTGTGAGCGGCGTAAGAGAGAATTAAGAGCGGTAGAGTGCCCGTCAAGCTGGGAGATCTGGGAGTGCAGACCAGTAGATGATTCCAAAAGACCATATGTTCCGCATATTCAAAGGGATAGATAAGTAATAGATGGTTAACAGATAGATGATTAACAGATAGATGGTTAACAGATAGATAATAATAGATAACAGGTGCTTTATTTAGAGGGAAGAGCTAAGAGGAAGAATTTTAAACAATACCTTTTTATTCTCTTAAATAACTCTTTGGTTAATGAGGTTAATGATTAAGGAGAAAGCAGCACTGATTTTTTTTTGCTTCTTTTTGACAATATTTATTTTGCTTTTTTCCTACAAGACAACCCTTTATTTTTCTGAGCTAACGCCGGAACAAAAAAATACAATTGATTTCCTTAGCAATAAAGAAGACTTTGATAACAAAGAAGAGCTGAAGATCAATTATACCACAGCAGAACTTTCCCATTTGGAAGATGTCAGAAAAGTAATGAAAGTTATTGATTATTTTTTTTATGTTTCGTTGCTGATAGTTACTGCCACGCTAACTTTTCACAGAAAAAATAAGGAAAAAACAAAAAAACTGCTAAAATACGGAGGAATTACAGCTGTCCTGTTTGTGCTGGCTGTTCTGTTGTTCTCATTAGTTTCGTTTGACATCTCTTTTACGCTTTTTCATCAGGTTTTTTTCCCGCAGGGGAACTGGATCTTCCCGGCAGATTCGCTGCTAATCCGGACATTTCCCTTAGAATTCTTTGTTAAAATAAGCCGAAGCATCCTCGTTCAGGCGTTTCTATGGGGAATGATTTTTATACTCCTTTCTTATTTCCTTCTTAAGCTGCGAAAGAAAAGGGTTTAAAAATGGAGTTTGAAGATGGGGCTTGAAAATGACAAAAGGAAGGTGTTAGGGGATGATAGTTAAGGGGTATAAAGTCTGGATTGCTTTGTTTGTGTTGCTTTTAGCTTTGTTAATATTTGTTTTGACCATGCTCAGCCTTTTTATCGTTCTGCTACCTCTGATACTGATAGTGATAATTGTTGTTTATGCTTACAAATTCCTTAGCGGATTTAAAAGAAAGAAACATAGAAGAAAAGATGTTATAGATGTAGAGTATAAAGTTAAGGATTAAAGAGTTTAAAACCGCTTTTCATAGAAAGTCATGGCTCCTGCTTAAAAACCAATATCTACCAATATCTACCAAATCGGTAGGAAACAAGCTTAAAATGGCAAATATCAATATCTACCAAAATTTACCAAATCGGTAGAACATTTTATAAAATATGAAACCATTTGTGTTAATAAATTTCAAGACGTACAAAGAATCTTTCGGAAAGAGGGCTTTAGCTCTGGCCAAAGAAATAGCCAAAGTTAAAAAGAGCAGGTATGATATTGCAGTTGCACCTTCGTTGCTTACTTTGCAGAAGATTGCTGAGCAAACGAGTTTGAAAGTGTTCTCCCAGCATGGTGATAATGTTTCTTTTGGAGCGCACACGGGAAGTATCCCCGTTGATGAGTTGGTTAATTTAGGTGTAAAAGGAGTGCTCTTAAACCATTCAGAAAAGAAGCTCCCGGCGGATATTTTAGGCAGAACTATCTTACTTTGTAAAAACAAGGGATTAACTGCAGTTGCCTGTGCTTCATCTTTGGCAGAAATAAGAAAAGTAGCTGAATTCTGCCCGCATTTCATTGCCTACGAGCCTAAAGAGCTTATTGGCGGAAATATTTCGGTTACAGAAGCCAAGCCGGAAATCATTGTTGAAGCAGTTGACTTAGTGAAGAAAACCTGCCCTAAGACGAGACTGCTCTGCGGCGCAGGAGTCCATTCCAAGGAAGATTTAGGGCATGCTTTACTGCTGGGCGCAGAGGGTGTGTTGATGGGACATGCTGTTGCCACAGCTAAGCATCCGGCACAATTCTTAAAAGAAATGCTGATGTGAAGTTATTCTCTTATTTATATTTTCTTATTCAATTATTCTATTCATTTCACATTAACAATAAACGTCTGCGGATTACCATAAGCGATGTCCTTGCCGTCAATATTTGCCCTGACAAGCGCTGAGAAAATGAACTGTCCTTTGATTGCGTCTTTGGGAACATTGATCAGTATAGGCTCCTTGCGGTGCTCAACCGGGTCAAGAAATATAGGGTCAGCATTATAAAGAGCCCATTTGATTACATCTGCTGAGTTAACCTGGCTGGTGATGTCTTTCTGTGTTTCATCAACCACTTTCTTTAATGCTATCTGGATGATAAAGCCCTGCCGGGAATTAAAAGTATTTAATATGCCCAAGCCAAAGACATGATTTTCTCCCCGCTGAACGTCAGCTGCATGCAAAGGCAAGGCAACTCTCATTCCCTGGTCCACAAGCAGGCGTTCAAGCTCATCCTGAGTCTTCCTGTCCAGCTCTCCTTTGATATCTTCAGCTCCGCCAATGAACTTGTAGAGCAAAGAAATCCCTCCGACAAGAATCACGATAGAAATGATTATGACCACCAAAACTTCCATAGAAAGGCTAAGTGCTGCTTGTTTTTGCATGTTAAAGCATTCCTGACTTTGTTGATATAAACCCTTAATCTAAAAATAAGTTAAAAAAAATAAAACAAAAAATTAAATTTAAAGCTATTTTTTTATATATTTTTATTTTATGTTTTTTTTAAAGTCTATTTCCATACTTCGTACTCTTTGATGATGATTATCATAAACAGCAGCAGCAGTACTGCCCCGGCAATTAAGTACCAAATCCCGGGAGTGATTGACAAATCCCTTATAGAGAGATACATTCCCCAGCCCATTACACCGAAGCCAAGCCAGAGAAATTTGTCCAGCACTAGTTTCATTACCTGAAATTCCTGATCTTCAGTCATGCGTCTTTTTCCGTTTTTAGCCATTTTAAGCAGCCTCCTTTAGGATTAATATTGTGAAATTATATTTATATAATCGTCACAAAAAATGTTTTCTCATCATATACTGTGCCTTCTCCCTGTCCGACATTCAATATTTTCAGCTTAACTAAATAGTTGCCTTTAACACCCGGCGCGCTGACCCTTATTGAATGTACTCTTGCTTCCGTTACAGCCAGCGTTGTTTCACTCTTGTCAAAGAAAAATTTCACCTGGTTGGCCAGATCTTCTCCTGTTATCGTCCCTTCCTGCATCTCAAGTATATCCATTTCTAGCTTGTACCTTAATTCCCCGGTTGGCAATGTATTCTTAACGCCAATGGCAATATCTTTAGAGCCGCCCTTTTCAATGTTGATATTTGTCAGCGGAAAACTGAGCTTTTTGTTTCCCGTCCTTAAATCATCAAGAATCTGCTGCTTAATTTGCTCCTGCACAGAGGTCGTAGTTTCCTGTATGCTCCCAAACTGGCTCCTGACAAACCCCAAGCCCAGGCCAAGAACAACGAAAGCAATAACGACAATGACTATTGCCTCTATAGATAGATTAAGAGAACCTTTTCTTTTCACCATACCTGCACCTCTTTTTTAGCGTAATTTGATTAACGTAATTTGCTATTTTTAAACCGACTTCTTAATACGAATGGACTTCTTAATAACCATTCCAATATAAATATACAGGATATTTCTTTAGGGTATAAAAAGGTTTTGGACACTCTTTTAATATCTTTATAAAGGCTTTGGCTTTGCGTAATACTTCAGTAAAGTGAAGCAACACCATTAAGGTCAATAAGGTGAAATTAGTCGTGCTATATACGGGAAATTCAGAGCAAAATCCTAACGACAGAACAATCAATTTCCGAACAATTAACCTTCAGGGATTTTGCCGACCTAACTTTGCCACATAACATTTAAAATATATTTCTCATAGAAGATTTTGAGGTGATCCTCTATGAGAAATAATATGACCTTTAGTGTAGGAAATGTGGCCCTTATTGATAAAGTTAACGCAAGATTTCAGCTTTTCGACAAGCTGTTTGACAACATAGATACCAAAGCAAAGAACATCAAGAATTCTGCAAAGCTTTTTTCTTACAATCGCCTAGGCGAATGTG
>JBFMFP010000049.1:0-9477 GCA_040751885.1 Nanobdellota archaeon | reverse complement strand
TATTTAAGGCGGTTCAGTAAAAATAAAAGAGGTAACTACCTAAAAGACACGAAAAATACAACAAACTTACGTCGATAAAAACAAAAAACATCCAAATCAGAATTCAGCTAATTTGTAAAGTAAGGTTATTTTCAATAATTTTCAATAATCTTCAATAATTTTATCTTCAATAATTTTCAATAAAATGAAAACATTCTCATTTAAATAAAACATCAACAAAAAAATGAAAAAGTTTTTAAATTACTGAAAACTCTCCAAAGCATGAAGCTGAGAGAAGTCTTCGGCAAAAATCCAAGGGTGCTTATTTTGGAATTTTTTATGGGAGAAGCGGATAGGTCCTTCTCGCTGACAGAAATAGCCAAAAAAACAAAAGTAAGCATCGGTTCTGCTTTTGCCCATTGCGAAGAGCTTTACAGGAAAAAGATCCTTTTGAGGGAGAAGAAGGGCAAATCAACCTACTATTGTTTGAATAGAAAAGAAAAAACAGCAAAGGAGCTTAAAAAATTCTCTAATCTGATTTCAGACCCATTGGAAAGTTTAATTAAAGAATTTGCAGGGAGGAAAATCAGGAAAATCATTCTTTTTGGCTCGTATGCGCGCGGGGAAGATAGAAAGGATTCAGATATTGATCTATTAGTAGTAGGTGATGTCCAGCCCAGCGAAGCTATTTTAATAGCCAACCGGCTTTCTGTTGCTTATAAAACCCGATTTTCAGTTATAGTCCGCACTTTGGAAGAATATTTAGCTTTGGAAAAGAATGAAGGGGTTCTCTGGAGAAAAATAAACCTAGAGGGAGTTACTATTTATGAAACCTGATTTTGATGAATGTTTAAAATCAAAAAAATTAATCAGAGTGGAAACAGAGCGGGAAATAGCCTCGCAAGAATTAAAGGAAGGGGAGTCTGATTTGGGGGCAGCTAAAAATGATTTTGGCCTCAAAGATTGGAAATGGTCAACTACTAAAGCTTATTATGCCATGTTCCACGCCGCCAGAGCTCTTCTTTACCTTAAAGGGTTTAAAGAGAGAAAAAGCCATGCCTGTCTAATTGAAGGGATTAGGGAGTTGTATGTCAAAGAAGGAAAATTTTCTCTCCGCTTTGTTGAATATCTTGAAGCAGGAAAAGCAAGGAGGGAAGACGCAACTTATGAATTAACCTATTCTGAAGAAGTAGCAGCCACTTACATCCAGGCGGCGGAAGAGTTTATCTCCAAAGCTAAGGAATCTTTTACAGATTAGGCCGCTAAGCATTTGAAGATTCCTACAGGGTGAACTCCAAAAACTACCCGCCATACTCACCACACCCATTTCATCGCAACTGTCCCCGGGCCCCTTCTTCCAATAATCGGACCGTCATCATACATCAGCCCTGCTTTGCTCATGTTCTCCCTGACCATCCTTGCACAACTGTACGTAGCCAATACTGCTGATTTTTTCATTATTCTGTACATCTGCTCAAAGAAAGGCACCTGCCACATCTCCGGAGAAGTCTGGGGAGAGAAAGGGTCAAAAAAAACGGCATCAAAGTAATTATCAGGCAATTGTTTTGCTCTTTCCCGGGCATCGCCAAGCACAATTTCAACGGAAACTTTTCCTTCTTTAAATCTCAAATTATTTTTATTTAATTTTTTGTAATGCTTAAAGAAAAGAATAGAAGGGTTAACTTCCTGTATTTTTTCAATAATGGTTGCATCATACTCCAGCCCGACAACTTCAATTTCGCAAGCAGGATTTTCCTTTAAAGCCACATCAATGGCCATGGCAGAATTATAGCCTAAACCAAAACAAACGTCAAGAATCCTGAGCTTCCCGCTTTTAGCCAGCTCTTTTATCCTGCAGGGAATTGCATATTTCTTCAGCGCTTCTTCAACTGCGCCGGTTTGGGAATGGTAAGTTTCCTGGACTTCCTCATTAAGGAAGGATTCGGTATTGTCTGCGGTAAGGATTTTTTTAAGCATTTTCATTAAGAATTAAAGACGTTTTATAAGTATTTAGGCTCTTCTCAGATTTTAAGACGGAACAAGAAAATTGAAAAATAATTTTCTTGAGTTTACAAAGTATTTCATACTTTATAAACAATTAAAAACCTAAACCATCTCTGCCCTTCCTTTCCTGACCAGCAATTCAGCAACTTCCGGGAAGATGTCCGTTTCTTCACCGGCATCAAAAGGCCCGTAAACTTTCATGTCCTTCCAGACAAAACTGGGCATGGGGCGGATGAAACGCACTTTTCTCTTTGGCTTTTCCTCTTCATCATCTGTTTTTTGCGGACTTTCTACCCGTCCAGTCTTTTCAGAATTCACAGCCCTGCCGACTACATTGTCTTCACCGGCTGCTTGCTTCATCTCCGGCTGGGTTTCAAGCTTGGCTTCGAACATGGAAAAAGCAGACGGCTCGCCGGCAATCTTCCTCATAGCAGTTACTTTTGGCAGATCAGTTACTTTTGGCAGCTCCCCTTTAAACAGATTGAAGAGGATACTTTCCCTGAAGAAATCCAGCGTTTCTAGGAACAGGGAATATAATCCTTTTTCCTCCGGCAGCATTGCGCTCGTATCTATAATATCAGAATTCGTCCGGCTTTTGTTTAAAGCAATGTCTATTATCTTCTTCTCCCTCTTTTCATAAATCTCCTTGACAATTCTTTTGATGCTCCTCAGCTCATATTCCAGCTTCTGCCTTTCGCCGGCAGCAAAGAGCTCACTGCCGGCATTCCTGCGCTCGAGAAGGGCCTGCTTTTCCTTAAGGTAATTAATCACGTCCAGAAAAAAAGAGTACTCCAGCTTCTGCAGATCACCCATCTTCTTCTCTGTGCGCAGAATATCGTACAGGGTTTCCAGAGTGATTTTTATCGTTCCCATAATTTAAATGCTTTTGGAATTTGGTGAAAATGCAGGTTAGCATCAATCTGTGAGGCTCAATTATCAAACACCGCCCCTCCTATGTTTAGAATTCCGCTAATTTTAAAACTTATTGTTACTGCAAAAGCCATATTTATATGCTATTGATG
Source organism: Nanobdellota archaeon (assembly GCA_040751885.1). Lineage (GTDB taxonomy): Archaea > Nanobdellota > Nanobdellia > Woesearchaeales > GW2011-AR9 > JBFMFP01. The sequence continues at coordinate 6,472 of JBFMFP010000049.1, read as the reverse complement.
GTACTTAATTGCTGCTCTATAGTTTAATTCATTGTTTGAGGGACTGAACTTATTACTTCTTAACCTTATTTACAGCCAAGAAAAACGGGAGGATACTCTATAAATAACCAATAATAATTTTTGCTTTTTTTCAAGAAAAATTAAAAATTTTTCAGCCGTAAATAAAGCTTTTCATACTTTATTTACGATAACAAAATGTAAATAAAGTAAATCATTTCACCACTTCTTAATTACAAATAAGCGATAGATTTATAAATAGCTATTAAAAAAAGAGTCTATGGGTAAATATACTCTGGATAATAAATTAGATAATAAATTGGATAAATATACTAAATTAGATAATAAATTGGATAAATATACTAAATTAGATAATAAATTGGATAAATATACTAAATTAGATAATAAATTGGGTAAATATGCTAAATTCAATGCCGAATCAAGCGCTAAACTGGGCTCAAGCACTAAATTAAGCTTCAAAACCCTTTCTTTTCGGGAGAGTAATTTTCAGGAGAACAAAGAAAGAAGAAATGAAGGTAATAATGAAACTGATGAGGATAACGATGGAACTGATGATATGCTCCAGGTTAACCTTCTTAAGCTGTTCTCTGCAGAAATACCACTAGATGAGCTTAACAAAATAGGGCCGGTTAAGATAAGAGATGCGCACACTCTTGAATTTGCCGGAGTTCCTGAAGAGAAAGCACAAACCAGATTCTTATTCCTGCTCTCAGCCTCGTTTAAAGAGCTGAAAAACAGATTAACAGGAAATACAGCAACATACGTCCATAAAAACTCAGGAATCCCCCTTATCGGCAATGTTTCTTTTGGAATTGTCTACAGAAATTCGTCCATTATTGAGATAAAGCCAGTAACATCCTGCAACTTAAACTGCATTTATTGCTCCATTTCTGAAGGTTTGGAAAGCAAGAAACACGATTTTGTCGTTGAGAAAGATTATTTATTGGAAGAATTGCAGAAGCTGATTAGTTTTGTTAGCGAGCAAGTTGAAGTGCATATAGGTGTGCAGGGGGAGCCGTTCCTTTACGCCGGCATAGAAGAGCTTATAGCTGATCTGCAGGCGATGAAAAACGTGCAGGCCATTTCCATAGACACAAACGGCACTTTGCTAAGCAGGGAAATCATTGCGCGGCTGGCGAAGAATGACAAGCTCCAGCTCAACTTCTCTTTGGATTCGCTTAATGAACAGAAAGCAAAAGAAATTGCCGGAATAAATTCATACAATGTAAACCACATCAAAGAGCTTATAGCTTATGCCTGTAAAAAATTAAAAAGGGTTGTTATTGCCCCGGTATATGTTCCGGGATATAACGATAAGGATTTAGAAGACATAATCCTTTTTGTCAAAAGTATAACTCCTCAACCCGTGTTAGGAATACAGAATTTCTTATCCTATAAAACAGGAAGGAACCCTCTAAAATCCAACTCTGTCAATTCCGGCAGAGGGATTCCCTGGAATAAGTTTTATCCCCTGCTTGAAAATCTGGAAAAAAAACACAGCATTAAATTAATCTGGACAAAAGAAGATTTTGGCGTCAGGAAAACCAAAGAACTGCCTAAGCCGTTTAAAGAAGGAGATGTTGTCAATGCAGTAATAAAATGCCCGGACAGGTTTCCTAATACCAGCATTGCTGCTGCCGGAGGAAGAAGTATCTCTTTGCTTAACTGCCTGTTCAGAGCCGGGAAAGCAGAAAAAAAAGTGAAAGTAAAAATTGTCAAAGAGAAGCACAACATTTTTACAGGGAAAGTTATTAAATAAGTAGTGTAAAAAAAATAAACAAAGAGAGAAAGAGTAAAAAAGTAAAAAAGAAAAAGAGTTAAAAAATGGTCAAAAAACAAGAACGACAAAGAGCAATAAAATTCATCTGTGAAAGGCTGGAAAATTCAGGACTTTACACTATCGTAACCAACAATGACTTTAGAGTTAAAGCGGTAGAAAAAGTCAGGGTGGTGGAAGGAAAAATTCCTGGCCAGTATGCTGTGCAGCCAGCCGCTTCCAGAACCATTGACACTATCTTAGCCAATGGCTCTGCAGAATTATCTACGGCTTTTCCTGAAATTTTGGAAGCAAGGTCACAGAGAGGCGTGTATACCGCGCCCGTGCTTTACAAAGACGGGAAAACGGCATTTGTCAGGATGGTTGAAAGAAGCCGCTCCTGGCGCTCGGATAAGAGCCTAAAAAGGTACACGCCACAGCAAATCAACCAAATGCTCCATCTCAGAAAAATTGAAAAGGAACTCTTGGAAAGTTTTGGTAATATATTTGGTCCAGGTATTTCTCCAAGCCTTGTCTATTACCAGCCGGAAACTGCCAGACTGCCTGAATCACTGGGAATAATTCAAATGCATCCCGTCTGGTTGGATTATGGCCATATCCAGCCGGGGCATCAAGCTTATGGTTTTGTAAGAAACAGGGATTCCATTGATTACAAGCTTCCTGAAGATTCAGGAGGAATCGAGCCGGCCGCCCGCATTGAATTTGCAAGAAGCGCAGCCAGCCGTAAAGCAGTGTTAGCTTCTGCGCCGCTTTTCGCCTCTGCCCCATCGCCGCTTACCGAGCCTGTTGAAAGAGATGCTAAAAAAACTGCCTGTGAAGAACCTGCCCGGAAGCAAACAGGGGAGCAGTTGTCGCTTTTTTGATGCCTAACTTAAATTAATGCCCAACCTAAAGAGAAGTACAAAAAATTAAAACAACACAAACAGCAAAAAAGAAAAAATTCCAGCAGAACCCTACAGCATCTTTCCCAGCATAAACTTCTTTAATTCTTCAGGCCATTCTTTTTCTATATTTTCCCTGTATTTCCTGCATTCGTCAAAAACATCTTTTCTCATGTTGCCAGACTCAATCAGCTTAACAAGCTCTTCCTTTGCATAGATGGGAACATGCTTCAGCCGCCAGACCTGCATCTTTAATTTTTCCTTATACAAATCTTCCCGCTCTTCTTTGCTCCTTTGAGCTTTCTCCCATAACTTGGTGTAAGAGAAAGGCTCATCAAAGGTCCCGCCACCAAAAGCTTCATCACTAAACGTTTCATCAGGATAATTTTCAGACTTTCTCTTCTCTATTCTTCTCTTTTCTATTCTCCTTTCTGCAAGATTTACACCCTCCTTTAAGAGCTGCTTTCCTTCTTTAAGCGCTATTTTAGCCATGACTAACTTATGCATCCTTCTAAGGAATTCCTGCTTGTCTTCAATGCGGATAACATCGCTGTACCCTTCAGAGATAAGACCGAAAGCAAACGGGCTGGGAATATCAGTGTTGACTTCAGCGATTTCAATCTCTCCGGAATTAACCTTATTGATAATCTCCCGGGCATGGGCATAGTCCATCAGATCTTCCAGCACTTCTCTGCGTGCTTCTTTTAATATCGGGAAATTGTTGTCAATCCTTTTGACTGCATTAAAGAGTATCTTGCTGCCCACCTGCATCATCCCGGCATTCTTTTTCTTACCTCCGTACTGACGCAATATCATCAGCGAACGGGAAGCGCAGTGCCTGAACCTCCTGCTCAGCACCTCGCTTTTCTCGATGGCGTTCTCCAGTACACTCCTAAATTCATCCTGCCTGAGAAGCTCAAAAGCTCCCGCGGCATTAAAACTCTTTTCAGCAGAAAGATAAAAACCATTGTCAGTAATTCCCATCTCTACGTCCCGATGCTGTGATTTCCCAACGACGTAAGCTAACGCTCTGGATAAGCAGTCGTTGACTCTCCGCCCAAACAAAGTATGAAAGATAGTATAAGTTCTTCCCTTACTTTCTCTTCCTTTACTATCCCTCCCTTTATCATCCCTCTCTTTACCATTCCCCCATTTGCCATCTTCCCAGTTATTACCCCTTCCTTTGCTATCTTCCCCCTTATTATTCCCCCATTTACCATCTTCCCTTTCACATTCCCTGTCTATGTAAGTCTCAATGACTATTTTTCTGTCAGAAGGAATCTTGCTGAAACGGTATTGCTCATAAAAATAATTGTAAATGCTCTGTGCCGAATTTTCGTCTACATAAAGATAATTATGGATAAACTGCAGAATTTCCTGCTCCGTCTTTTTACCGGCAGATTTGCTGTTAAATTTTTCTTCCATCAGCCTTCTGAAGCGGCTGATTTCCCCGGCCAGGTCATAACTGAGGGGAAGCATCTCTGAAAACCAACTGGGTACAGTCGGCGGGCGGTTTATTGATGCGCTTACCTGTGCAGTCATCCCCCGTGAAAACTTGAACATATACACCTCCCCACCTAAAACAAAGACATCTCCCGGGCGCAGACGCTCCAAAAAAGCCTCGTCGATCTTTCCGACGACCTGCTCACCAACTTTAACTATAACATAACTCTCCTCAGGAATTGTTCCGATATTGGTCATGTAAATAGTTCTGGCCATTTTTCCCCTGCGGCCAAGCTCTCCCGTTTCCGCATCACGCCAAATGCGCGCATAAACGTGCCGCTCTTCCAAACTTGCATACTCTCCGGCTAAGTACTTAATCACGGCAAAAAAATCATCCCAGGACAGCTCATGGTAGCAATAACTCTTTTTAAGCAGATGAAAAAGCTCATAAATGTTTATCTTCTCATTTATAACAACCCCAAAGATATGCTGAGCTAAAACGTCTAAAGCATTTTTTGGAATCCGGATATGGTCAATTTTCTTCTCTATAGCTGATTTAAGCAGCAGCGAGCATTCCACTAAATCATCCCTGTCCATGACTATGATCCTTGCTTTAACAAGGTCATGCAGCTTATGCCCGCCCCTCCCGCTTCTCTGCAAAAAGCGCGCTACGGACTTAGGACTGCCTAAACAAAGCACTAAGTCTATATAGCCTATGTCAATGCCTAACTCTAAAGAGGTTGAGGAAACAACTACTTTCAGCTTGCCCTCCCGCAAAGCCTGCTCTGTTTTAAAGCGGTTCTGCTTGCTTAAGCTGCCGTGATGCGCAGCAATCAGTTCGTCGCCGGAATTGTTACTCTCTTGAGCACGATTGTTACTCTTCTGAGCACAATCGTTACTCTCACGAGCACATTCCCCACCGGCATAATGCTGGGGAAACATCTCTTTGAGGTTATGCACGACCCTTTCCGTGGCTGACCTGGTGTTAGTAAAAATAAGCGTCGTCCTGTGCTCCTGGATAAGCTCGTCAATCAGGGAATACATCTTGTTATGCTTTAACATATAATCAGTGTCCAGCAAATCCTTTACCGGGCTGAGAACTTTAAGCTCCATTTCTTTAAGGAAACTTATATCCACCAGGCCGCAATCGCGCACACCGCTGTCAGGTTCTTTTTCATTTCCCTCTCCGCTATTTCCCCCTCCGCTGTAACCTACTAAGTATTTAGCGATTTCCTCCAGCGGAGCAATTGTTGCACTTAACCCAATCCTAGCCATGCCCGGAGAGAGCCTCTGCAGGCGCTCCATGCTCAGGTTAAGATGAACACCCCTTTTATTTTCAGCAAGAGAATGTATCTCGTCAACAATCAGCCATTGCACATCGTTAAGCTTTTCTTTAAATTTGGGAGAATTAAGCAGGATAGCCAAAGACTCAGGCGTTGTGATTAAGATGTGGGGGGTATGTTTGAGCATTTTCGCTTTCTCAGCGGCAGTGGTATCCCCTGTTCTTACTGCAACCCTTAATCCTAAATCCTTGCCGGCAAGCTCGTTGATCTCCTTCAACGGAGCAAGAAGATTCACCTGGATGTCATTGCCCAAAGCCTTAAGGGGAGAAACATAAAGGCAATAAACTTTCTCTTCCAAAATGCCTTTTTTTGCCGAATCAACCAATTCGTTAATTATGGAGAGAAATGCGGTAAGCGTCTTTCCCGAGCCGGTGGGAGCTGAAATCAAGACATTCTTCCGTGAATGGATTTCCATCACTCCATAAAGCTGGGGCAGGGAAAACTCTTTAAACCTGGAAAAAAACCACTGGTTGATGAGCGGATGTAAAACAGCTTTAAGCTGCAGTTCAGTATAGGGCTGCTCTATTTTTGAAATCATGGGCTATTGAAATCATGAGCTAAAAACGTCTATTCTGATATGTCTTTTAGAGAGCAATTTATAATTATTGCGGAGGAGAAGGCATTATTTTCCCATTTCCAAAGTATCGTAAGGGCTTCTAACGTTGCATAACTTCGGCTTGGCCAAGTGTGTGTAAACCATCGTCGTTTCTATCTTGCTATGCCCCAATAAGCGGTTAACTTCAATCAATGAATAGCCGTTTTCCAGAAGATGCGTGGCAAAAGAATGACGCAAAGAGTGGGGTGAAATGTGTTTTTGAATCCTTGCCTTCTGGCATGCTTTTTTAACTATTATGCGCATACTGCTCTCGCTGTAGTGTTGGTTATGGGGTGTGGGACAGTAAAGTTGTATTATTCAGTTTTTGAGTAAGATCACATAAACCCTTTTTCCAATATGCTTTTTCTGCGCATCAATCTTTGCGCCATTTCCATAAGGCGTGACTCTTTTCTCA
>JBFMFP010000048.1:0-9856 GCA_040751885.1 Nanobdellota archaeon | reverse complement strand
AAGAGAGATAAAGACGGCAAAGTAAAACAGAGAGTTATCAAGTACTTAGGAACTGTAGAGAATATTCTTGAAAAATTCAAATTCTGGGAAGAACACTATTAAGTAGATTCAATATCCACGCAAAGCCGGGGAAAGAAGTTTTGGAGTGCAGGTTATTTTCATCGTACTGCGGGTGCAGTGAATGCAGAAACAGTAAAGAAGTACACTAAGGAAGGACAAAGGAAGCATTGGGTAGAGGAAGAACAAAAGGAACAGCAGACGCTGTTTAACTTTTCAGCCTAAGCTGTCAGGCCCGGACGCCACGAGTTGAGCCCGCAGGCGAAACTCGTGGTAGTTCACGGGAGTGCCAATCAAACCAAAAAAATAAACCAAAAAAATCTCTAAAAACATCTCTTAGACATAGTTGATTCCTATAGGTGAAGTTAATAATTAAAATTGAAATTAATCGCGTCTTAAATTTACTTACTCGTTTTCAACACTCTCAGTTTCACACCTGCTTCTTCCAATAATCCTGTCCCGACATCATCAGGATAATTAACTTTGGCAATGACCTCTTTGATGCCGGCATTGATAATCATCTTGGCACAGGAAGTACAGGGTGTAAAAGTGGTGTAAAGAACAGCTCCGTTTGTGGACACGCCGTTGTAAGCTGCCTGGACGATCGCATTTTCCTCCGAATGGCAGCAAATGCACGGCTGAGAGTAATCGCCGGATTTGAGTTTTCCCAAGTGCCTAAGAGTACATCTCTTACATCCGCCATCAGCACAATGTTTAATTCCCTTTGGGCTGCCGTTGTAACCTGTGGAAAGAATCATTTTATTTTTTACGATGATTGCTCCTTTCTTGGCCGACATGCATGTTGAACGCATTTTAACCTGCTCGGCAATGTTCATGAAATAAACGTCCCAATCCGGACGGGGCACCTGTAGTTTAAACATCCAGTCTTCAACCAGTCTGCTCATTTTTTTGTTCAGGTTTTCAACGGAAGTGTCATTGTTAACAATCATCCTTGCCATTCCTGCCACTTTATTCAGCTGCTGGTAGTTTTCATTGTTAATATTTTCCAGCTTTTCTTTTTCCCTAAGTTCTTTAAGCGTTTTGGGGTCGTTTTCACGGTTTCTCTGCAGAATTCTTTTCAGCCGGATGTGCTCAGCAGCGACAACATTGACTAAAACAAAGTCCCGTCTCTGCTGTAGTAACTCCACTTCTGCAGGGTTGCGGATGGAAGTAAAAACATAATTCTCCCCGTCTTCAACTTTATCTAAAGCCATTTTTGCTAAGATATTTGAGCCGTGTTTCTCCCTCATGTTGTTCCCCATTTCAATGAGATTGTCCCGGGTTATTTCCATTTTTTTCTTCTTCAGCTCCTCACGAAGAATGTCCGAAAAAGAGATGTGGTAGAAATTCATCTTCTGGAGCATCTCTGCAGCCGTGTCTTTTCCTGAAGCGTAATTGCCGGTTATGCCGATGATCATAGGCTTCTCTTAAAAGAAGGATTTAAAACGATTGTGGCTGTGTAAATTTAGCATTATAATCTGGATATTGTAGATTATAAATGTTTAAAAGACTAATCTTTGATACTTATCTTTGATAATAGACACATGTCTCTGATAACACACGATTGAAATTGAATATGGAAATACAACTCGTCGGGGCAACTAACGGATTAAGAGCAAAAGAAGATTTTCTTAATTATGGCCGGGCTGCAGCCCGGGTGTGTTATTCTAAACATGATTTTGATACTCTTCTCGGGGAAAACGATGAGAAAGATTTGGTGGGAATGACCCTGAAAAGCGGGCATCATAGCCCTTACGACCATTCTTGTTTGAGTTTATACATTAAAGACCTGCCCAAGTTTGGAGCTATGCTCTTAAACGACGAAAGGCCGTACACTTCTTCTGAAAAATCTGCAAGATACACTCAAATGAAATTAAGCGCTGAGCAGAAAGAACTTTATGATAAGTGGATGGATATTTTTCAGGGAGTAATAGCAGAAGCTTATCCCCAGTTAGACGAAATTAAAGTTAAGAAGTTAGCTCAGGAAAATGCCCGTTACATGACTTCTGTATTTACTCCGACAAGAATTCTTCATACGCTTTCATTCCGGGATTTAAACCATATCATGCATCATTTTTATAAGTTTTTGGAAAATGCTCCTGATACCCCTTTCAATGTGCTGGTAAAGAGATTCATGAGAGAATTTAACAGCTCCGAAGTGCTGCAGCAGTTATATGTTCCGCAGCTTGACCCGGAAACCAAAAAGAGGCACTTAAGATTATTTGCGCAAAGGCAGCACTTTGCTACGGAGTTCGGAGAGAATTACTCTGTGAACTATCAGATTTCTTTTGCCTGCCTGGCCCAGTCGCACCGCCACAGGACTTTAAATTATGAGATGCAGCCTATACCTGCTGATTTAAGCAAGGCAGGATTGATTTTTTGTGCCGGCAATACTTTCTGTCGGAGCTTATTCGGGAAGAGCGGAGGAATGGGTAAATGATTTACGCAGTGTCGTTCAAGCAGGAGATTTTCCCCAGGCAATGCTTATAGATGTTCATGAATTTGGCAATTATCGGGATTTTATTTCCAAGATGAATGAACGGTTGTGCGGACAGGCGCAATGGGAAACCATGAACCAAACGAGAATCACGCTTGAAAATTATTTGAGACAAGCCAAAGCAACAAACCTGGAAGTTTATGCAGAATTAGAGCCGTATTCCCATGGGCCGCGATGTAAAGTTCCAAACACGAAATGTGCTTCGCCATGCCAGTTTGGGTCAAAGCTAGGGTTAGAAAGGCTGATTTAGCCGGTTATTTCATAATTAACGCTGTTATTATCTTCTATTATTATCTTTTTAACTATTATTCTCCAGAATTATAATTTTCCAGAATAACAGACTTTTTAAATTTCGGGTTTTTTTACTTTTACCATGGCTAAAAAGGGCCGTTTTGTCGTTGTTGACGGCATAGATGGTGCAGGGAAGGGAGTTTTCTTAGATACTTTTGTTGAAGAGGCAAGGAAAGACGGCAAGAGGGTTTTTGACGTGCATGAGTTCTGGAAAGAGCATGATTACCATCCGCCTGTTTCTGGCTTCATCGGCCGATTTGATGTTATCGTTACCTCTGAACCAACTTTTGTGGGCATAGGAAGATACATCCGCGGAGAGCTTGTAGCTAAGCATAATCGCATGTACAGCCCTGAAGCAATCGCTGAGGCTTATGCCCTGGACAGAAGGATTTTGTACCAGCAATTACTCCTGCCGGCGCTGAATACAGGTATAGACGTTTACCAAAGCAGGTCTTTTTCTTCCAGCATCGTCTATCAGAAGCAAAGCGCTTTAGATGAAGGAAGGGATTTCAGTGTAAGAGATATCTTGTCCATCCCGGGGAATGCTTTCTGCTACAGCCATCCTATGGACTTTCTGGTTATTCCAACTATTGTAGATGTGCGAGAGGCTCTGCGCAGGGCAGAGCAGCGGGAGAAAGATGACAAGTGCAGATTTGAAGATCTGGCTTTCCAGATAAGAATAAAAGCACATTATGAAAGCAATGATTTTCAGATGGTGTTTACTGAAGTCGGAACGGAGATAGTTTATCTGGATGCAGGCAGAACGTTGGAACGTTCTCAAGAGCAGGCAAGGGAATTTTATCAGCTTAAATTAAAGTAGGATATTAAATTCAAATAATAAATTAAAATAAAAAATTCTTATTCAAAAAATTCTTATTCTTCTTTAGCCTCTTTTTTTTCCCCTGTAAATGAATCCAGCTTCATACAGCTCATCTGCGCTTTGTAAGAAATCATAAAAATCTATCACCTCTTTTTGATACATCCATCACGGGATTTCAGAAAATGTAAATGGTATATAAATACTATTGACGTGGAAAATATATTCTTGAAAGCGATACCACTTTAGAAATAAAAAATGGTTTCACTTGCGAAAAGTTATTTTTACAATTAGCATTTTTGTAATTGACATTTATGCAATAATTTCATTCAATTTCCATTCAGTTTTTCTGCATCAGCTCAACTGTCTGGTGGGTTTCAATTTCTCCCGAAGCAGCGTTTATTTTAATGTTAACGAACTTAAAGCTCCTGCTGATGAAGGTGAAATTCCATAAGGGCTTGCTTTCCAGCGTCTGCAGGATAACAAAACCATTGCCTAAATTTTCTTTCGGGAAAAGCAAAGGAAGGTTTTCTCTGCAAATCTGGACTGCTTCGTCAAAGAGCAGGCTGACAGAATCAAGCTTCAGCTCTTCAACATCGGTAGATTCTTTCTTAAAAACGTCGTCAGCCGGCTTAATGGCGAAGTTTTTTTCCCCCGGCACAAAGACGGTAGCTTTGTTTGTATCCATGTCAAAATAGCCTACTTCCCAGGCCCCAAGCAAGTTGCAGTTTACATCCAAAGGGCTGAAGAAGTGGGATAAAAAAGCATGGGGATGTTTTTCATGCCAGAGCTGGAAGAGTTCATCTTTAACGAGGGAAGCAAACAGCTCTTTAACTAAGCGTGTTTCTTTCATGTAATTAAGCGTATTCCCTCCAGACGTAGTTGCATTTGCTGCATTTGAAGAATCTTGTTTCCGGCTCATCTGCTCCTCTAGTTTGTTGCGTCCAGAAATAAGCTACATCATTGCTGCACTTAGGGCACTTTATTTTTATTTTAGGATGGGTTTCAATTTGTTCCACAACTTCAATTTTCTTTCCTGAACTTACCGTTTCTTTGATTTCTGCTGAATCTTCTCCGGGATTCTTAATAAACCCGCAGTTACAAAAGAGAATTTTTTTGCCGGCTTTTTCCTTCGGTCTGAGTATTGTACCGCATTTTGGGCAAAACATAATATCACCTTTATTGGCTTTTAATTTATTTTTAATTTGTTTTTAATTTGTTTTTAATCTGTTTTTAATCTGTTTTTAATTTGTTTTTAATCTGTTTTTAACTTGAATTATTTAATTATTTTATTGTATATATATTTTATTGTTTAATTATTTAATTTGTAGCTTAATTTATCTATATCAGGGATAAGTTTTTTTAGAGTAAGTGTTTTTATGACAAATCCGCTTGTTATTTAAAAAAGTTGCCTAACAATTATCTTTTGCGCTATTCGGACAGGCATAATTTACTTTCACTACTTTTATATACTTCTTAGTCTATCTGAAATCCTATGGTTGTGAATAATTACGAAGGTACAAACGTATGTAAGAAAATAGAAGATAAAATAATCGGGTTTTTAGAGCGGCCTGGAGTTCATTCTTCTAACATAAGTGCAGTGCTGTTTACTGATATTGCAGAGCCTATTGTACCGCGTTTTTCTGAAATTGCCCAGCCTACCGCTGTAAACGTAGAAGCAAGGCTTTTGGAGTTGCATAATAAGGGTAGGGAAGCTCTTCCACTGGAAGGAAAATATTGGGCCTGTGTTGATGATTTTTTGGCAGGAAATAGACCAGAATATGCCGGAAGGATTGATGCCGATAAAGCCGGAGAGTTAGGGCTGTTTGACCAGAGAAAACCAATGGTTAAGATTTATTCTGATGGATTTTACACTGAATATTAATTCACATTTCTATTTTCCAATAACTTCTACCTCTCGATAACAATTCCAAATGGCCTTACTGCTTCCACAAAGAGTATTTTAAGCCAGCCCAGATAAGGTACTCTAAACAAACCCTTCCCATAAATTCTGCCCTCGCTGATTTTAGTTTCCCCCATCGTTCCGGTAATACTGTCTGCGTTATGGTCACCTTTCGTCTGGTAAAAATAAGTGCTGTCTTCCGTCCACACTTTGACAATCCGATGAATTATAGGCTGGGGCTTATTGCCCTGAAAGATTAAAATATCTCCTATATCTATGTTATTCCTGTTCGCCCGCCAGAGAACAATCACATCCCCTTTGTAAAAGCCGTTCTGAAAAGGAAATTTCTTAAATTCTTCTTTTGTTACTCCTTTTGCTTCATACCATCCCCCGCATACTTTCCAATAATTGTCAAAAGAATCGTGAAATTGGCTGAATTCTTTTCCGCAGAGGACTCCGCTATGCAGGTCGTGTTGCATGCTTTCGCTGACTACGGCTACGATGGGGAAACTCGTACCCAAGAGCATCCCTAAAACGGGGTAGGCTATAAAGCGTATTAACAGGAAGGCAACTATTACATTGGCCAGCCAGCTCCAGATGGAATCATCTTCCCAGAAAAATTTCCATGTTTTCCTTCCGTGATGCTTTATTTTGTCTATTTTTTTGCCCATTTGCGTATGCACGAAAAACTATATTTAACCACTTTTACCGAATAAACTATTTTTACTGAATTTAAAAAGCTTTTTATATTTATTCCTGCTTTCTAAAACTATGCTTATTAACAATAAAGTACTGGATGAAAAGAAGGTCACCGCTTTAATAACCAGGATAAAAAAGAAAAAAGAGCTTAAAGAAGTAAGCAGCGATTTTGTTTACGACTGCCTGTTTGATTTTTTGCAGCAGAACCCTAAATTAGTTCCAATGCTGACAGATAACTTTAATCCCAAATCTTCTTATTATAAGCAAATAATAAAAGAAGTGCGGGCAAGGTTAAGAAAGGTTTACGGGCTGTTTAGGGTTGAAGAAGGAGCCAAACATCTGCGAGTCTTAGTAAGCGAACTGTTGGAATCCGGGAAGAGCAAGCAAGCTGGAAAGAATAAGCATAAAGAGCTCATAACACGCATCCTTTCCACGCATGCGTCAACCAAGGAAAGGCTTCCTTTCTACAGCCAGCTTTATAAGAAAATATTTGCCCTTACCGGGAAGCCTGAGACTATTATTGATTTTGGCTGCGGCATTAATCCTTTCTCAGTCCATTTCATGGAGTTAAAAAAGATAACCTATTACGCTTATGATATCAGCGAAGATGAGATTAGGAGCCTGCAGCTGTTTTTTAAGCACGAGCATGCCGCAAATAAAAACTTTACCGGCAGAGCAAAAGTCATGGACGTCTTTCAGTGGGTGAGACTGAAAGAAAGCAGGGAGAATGCGCCTGCTGACATTTGTTTTCTTTTTAAGATGACCGATATTTTGGACAGTTCCGGGAAGGGACACAAAACCAGCGGAGCAGTAATTGCCGGAGTTCCGGCTAAATATGTTGTTGTCAGCTTTCCGACAAAAACAATGAGCGGGAAGAAAATGAATTTTCCCAGAAGAAAGTGGATTGAGCTGATGTGTGCAAGGTTAGGATATTCTTTCTGGATTCTGGAATTTGGCAATGAAGTGTTTTACGTGATTAAAAAACATCCTAATACTGATTCAGGTCCTAATACTGCACCAGCACTTCCACATTCCTGCCGAAAATATTCTTTAAATCCTCAAACAGGGGCTCTTTGATGAACACCCTCTTAGGAAATTTGGTCTGAGTAAGCTCTTTTTCGTATTCTTCCATGCTGCTGTCTTCCAGAGTGCCTAAACTTCCGTCCGGATTAATCTGTGCTTTTTCAATCCTCTTTTCCTTTGCATCCACATCAAAGATGACGAACGCAGTTTTATCCAGCAGTATAATCTCCCCGTATTTCTCACCGTGCTTGACACGGACTTTTGCCCGCTCCAGTTCCAGCCCCCTTTTGCGCTGCATGTATTCTATAAGGAATTTAATCAGCCCGCCGCTGCCCTTGCGTGCTTTTTCAATGTCATTCTTGGTAAGTTTTTTATCGTCATGCTTTTTCTTGGCTTCAATAACCTCATTTAAATCGCGCAGGTAATGGGCCGGAACCTTACCTGTGGAAACAAGCTCTTCTTCAAACAGCCTGACCAGCTCTTCGTCCTTTGCCCGCTCAATGCCCTCCATTTTCAGGACGTCCCTGATGATGGTTATTATCTCGTCATACAAGAACAGGATGCTTTTTTCGTCGTGTTTAGCTTCTATTTCTTTGAACAGCTCCCTGATCCTTTTCAGGAATCTGTCTGAATTTTTAACGTATTCATCTAACTCAGTCCCGCTGAGCTCTTTTTTCTCCCCATGCTCAATTTTCTTGCGCAGCTCCACATTTCTGCGCAGGATTTCCACGTATTCTTTTTCCAGCATTTTTTCTTTTTTTACAAAAATCTCCTCAAGCACGTCGGGAGTTTCTTTTGGCGTCGGCGGAGGAAGGCCATAAAGCATTATTGCTGCCTGGCTGGGAGTTAAGATTGCATAATATGTATCTTCCATGCCCATTTCCGTCAGCCTGACTTTAACTCTCTTGATGCTCTGCTCTCCCGTACTCATAAACAAATCAATGGCTTCCCGGCTCGGCTTTATCCTGCCCATGCGCAGCAATTGTTTCCAGGGCATGAATATTCCCCGGTCGTAAAAAGGAACCCCATCCCTAAGCAGAGTAAAGATGATAGGATTGGCTTCTTTCAGCGATTCCCAGAAGTCTGTTAAGATATACACCTGGATATTGAGCTTGTTTTTAATTCCCGTAATTTCTCCTGCTTCAATGCCCATGCCGATAATGATGGCCCTTAATTTGTCTTTCAGCTCTACGCGGGTCATTTTTTTGACATCGGTATCGTCTATAACAATCCAGACGTCTATATCCGATGTAGGTGTGGCCCTTCCTTGAACTAATGAGCCGGCAAGAACATAGCTTAAGATGTATTTTTCAAACTTTTTCAGGACCATATTTTTATGGATTTCAGCTATTTTTATGGCCGCAAGCATGCCCGTATCGTGAACCGGGGCACTTAAGGAAATAAGGCGGTTTAATTCGTACTTTCCGTCGTAGCAGTTAAGCCAGAGGTCGGTAAGCAGAACACTCTGGGGAGCAATATTTTTATCGACCTCTTCAGCTACCTTCTTGATTACGGAAGAAAATTTGTGGTGCAGCTCGTCTTTGGACATTTTTGTGGAAGTAGTGTCATCCACAACAACAAGGATGTTTATCTTTTTGTCATCGGGCAGATTTTTTGCTTCAGCGTTTTTTTCTTCATGTTTTTCCCTGTTTTCTTCAGCAGTTCTTTTACTTTCAGTTTCCTTACTCTCCCTTTTTTCTCTGTCTATCTTTTTTTCTCCACTTATCTCTCCTTCGGAAGGAATCCTTTCCGGAGGCATGAGAGCTATGCCAACAATGTAATCTCCAAATTTCTCCAGAACTTTGCTTTTAAAAAGATCCAGTTTTTCTTTCAGGGCTTTAAGCTTTTTTTCCAGTTCGGGAGGAAGGTTTGGCGGAAGTGGCAGCTCTTTAATTTCTTTAACCGTTTCCTTGCCGGCAGTTTCCTTGTCGGGCATTTCTTTGTTATCTAGCTCCCTTTTTTTATTTTCCGCATAGTTTGTTTCTTTGTCCTTAACAGTTTTAATGCTCTTAGGCTGCAACGATTTGGATTGTTTAGATTTTGTCATAATTGGTTCCTCCTTCTAATCTCTTTTTAATGTGATTAATGTTAAATGTGGTTAATGTTAAATGTGATTAATGTTAAATGTGGTTAATGTTAAATGTGGTTAATGTTAAATGTGATTGATGTGGTTTTTAAAGTAATTAATCTGAAATATAAACCCTGTGCTTATAATTGTTTTGCTTTGTAGTGGGGCGTTTTGGTCAATGGACTTTTTAAATGTTTATAAAGTATTTATAAACTAGAGAAAATTGCTTTTGAAAATTGCTTTTTTTTCAATTTTCTCGATGTTTATTTGTAGAAGTTTAAAGAGGCTTGTTTGCAGTTGAAAAATTGTGATTGGAAAAAAGTAATACTTCAGCTTTGTGAAGCAAAGTCGTCTTGGTCGCTCGCTCGGCTGGTTTTTTTCTTTGTCCATCGCTGTAAACAAGATGTGCTTTCAAAGAAAACCAGACCTTAACTTCTCGTAAATAGCTCTGCCTCGCTCGCCTTAAGACCATGACGACGACTTTGCTTCATTTTGCTAAAG
>JBFMFP010000005.1:9171-41453 GCA_040751885.1 Nanobdellota archaeon | reverse complement strand
GATTACGAAGAGAAGGGTGACTTCTAAGTTGAGCCAGGTTACTGCACGAATTATCCTTCATAACAGGAGAAGGCTCTCTTACTTTAAGAAGCTGGCTAACACCAGTTAATATCCACGCAAAGCCTGAAGGAAGTAATACTTCAGTAAAGTGAAGCAAGACCATTAAGGTCAACAAGGTGAAATTGGTTGTGCTACATACGGGAAATTGAGAACAAAATCCTAACGACAGAACAATCAGTTTCCGAACAATTAACTATCAGGGATTTTGCCAAATCCTCCGAAGAGGTACACGAACATAGCGAGGGTATCACGACCTAATGGTGTTGCGGAACTTCAGAATAATGAAGTATTACTGAAGGAAAGCTGTGAAGGTTAACTGGGAAAAGTTACTCTACCTCTTTTAATTTTAAATAAATCTTTTTTGTGAATACAATAACTTTCTCTGCATATTCCCTATCTAAAATCATTTATTTTTATCAGCCGTATTTTTTCTAACAGATTATCATAGTAATTTTATAGCTATTTTCAGATTCTTTGACTAAAAGTTTCTTTGACTAAAAGTTCTGCGCGTGACTTGTCTATGCTCTGCTCTTTCACTACATTTCTTTTCATAAATTCATCAAATTTTCTTATTGCTTTCATAATTCAATACTTCCTGCAGGGCTCGCCAAGGTTCTCTTCCAGCTTTTTTTTTCCATTACAATACAAATAATCTCATTAAGAAGCTACAAAATTAATTTCTTTCCGGATAAATCCTTCTCTTTCTTCCATAACCTTCTTAAACCATTTTTCAGTCCTGAAGAAAGATGTGCGGCATTATCGGATATGTCGGTGAAAAAGAGGCTAACAGCATTCTCGTCTCCGGCTTGGAAAAATTAGAATACAGGGGATACGATTCTGCAGGCATCGCCATAATCAGCAACAGCTCAATCAGCGTAAACAAAGCCAAAGGCAGAGTTGATAACCTCAAGCAGAAGAAACTTCCCGGATGCATAGGCATAGCGCATACGCGTTGGGCCACGCACGGGAAACCTTCAGAAATGAACGCCCACCCCTTCACCGACAAAAACAACCATTTCTCCATCGTCCATAACGGAATCATTGAAAATTACCTGGAGCTGAAAGAGGAATTAAGAAGCAAAGGAGCAACATTCTCCTCAGAGACCGATTCAGAAGTCATCGTTCATCTTATCGCCAGCAATTACAATAGCAGCCTTAAAGACGCCGTATTAAAGACAGTAAAAAAGCTTAGCGGAGCGTATGCCTTCTGTGTGATTAAGAATGACACTGATGAAATCATCGGGGCAAGGAACGGCAGCCCTTTAGTCATAGGCATCGGTGAAAACGAGAACTTTCTCGCTTCTGATGTTTCTGCGTTCATCGAGCACACAAAAAATGCCCTATACATAGACGATTTCCACGTTGCGGAGATAAAAAAAGATTCATTTAAGATCTTCAATTTCAACAACCGCCAAATCACTCCCAAAATAAAAAAGATTGACTGGAACTTAGAGCAGGCACAAAAGCAGGGGTTTAAACATTTCATGCTTAAAGAGATTTTTGAGCAGCCGGAAATTGCCGATGAGACTTTAAACATCCCCTTCAGCATCAGCAGAGACTTCTCCAGAATCATCGTGGTTGCCTGCGGCACGGCCAGCTATGCCGGATACGTGGGAAAGTATATCATTGAAAAAATCGCCCGCATTCCCGTCAGCTATGAAATAGCTTCCGAATTCAGGTATAAAGAGCCGATCATCAGCAAGGATGATTTAGTTATAGCCATCTCCCAGAGCGGGGAAACTGCCGACACTTTGGCGGCAGTCCGATTGGCTAAATCCAAGGGAGCAAAAACTTTAGGAATCATCAATGTTCTTGACAGCACTATCGCGCGGGAAGTGGATGAGGTCATTTATACGCGAGCCGGGCCTGAAATTGGCGTGGCTTCAACAAAAGCCTTCCTTTCCCAGCTCATTGTCATCTACAAACTGGCTTTTTGCTTCGCCGGAAAGGAATTCGTGTTTGACGCTGATATCATCAGCAGGACTCTCGCTGAGCATAAAAAAATAAAAGAAATCGCGGAGAAATATTATCTTCATCAGAATTTTCTCTACATCGGCAGAAACACAAATTACCCTTTAGCCCTGGAAGGGGCGTTAAAACTTAAGGAGATATCTTACATCCATGCTGAAGCATATCCGGCAGGCGAATTAAAGCATGGACCAATTGCTTTAGTCGCTGAAGAGACTCCGACCATAGCCGTCTGTCCGCAGGACGGCGTTTATGAAAAGACACTCAGCAACATTGAAGAAATTAAAGCAAGAGATGGAAAAATAATTGCCATCGCTTCTGAGGGCGATGAAAAAATAAAAAAGCTGGCCAATGATGTGATTTACGTTCCCAAAACGGAGGAGTTGTTTTACCCGCTGCTTCTGACCATTCCTCTGCAGCTGTTCGCCTACTACGTCGCTGATTTGAGAGAATGCGACATAGACAAGCCCAGAAACTTAGCTAAGTCGGTAACGGTAGAATGAATAAACGCACTAAACAAACTCATTAACCAGACAAGCTCGTTAGAAAGACTGAACAATTCGTTTTACAAAAACAATTTCACTCTATAAAAACTGCTCCAAGACCATTCTTCGGGAAGGATGTCTCAACCTGTCTAATGCTTCTGCTTCTATTTGTGAAATTCTCTGGCGAGTAACGGACATGTCAGCCCCTATTTCTGCTTCCAGTTGTGGCTCGCATCCTAACCCAAACCTGCGGCGGAGTACCTCCTGCTCCTGTCTGCTTAATGATGCAAGCGCTTCTGTTATGGCCTGATTTCTCTGCCTTTCAGCCATGGCCTGCTCACACTCTTCCCAAGGATTAGATAACAGCTGTTCTTCCTGCTGTAGCCGATTTCTTCTTTCTGCTGCCGCATCATGAACGTCATCCAAGGGCAGGGGATATTCTGAGCGGCGGAAAACATCAACTTTCTGCTCGGAGAGGCCAGCTTTCTCAGCGACCTTTGCTGAAGAAGTAGTTGTCGTTCCTTCCTGCCACAACTGCTGCCGGGCTTGACGATAATCTCTTCTTTCAAGAAAAAGACGGTTGGGAAGTGCGTAAGACTTCTGATTACGCCGCACATAATCCGAAAGACAATGTGTAATATAAAAGCGAGCGTAAGCTATAAAAGGAAGTCCTTCCCTCGGGTTAAAGTTGTCGGCAGCGGCAACCAAACCACATAATGCTTCCTGGACTAAATCTTCCGAGCTCAGAGCGGAGCCAAAATATTTTCTCGCTAGAGCATGAGCATAACGAACACTGCCCCGAACTAATTCATCCCTCCATTCTGTAAAGCGTTTCTTAGCGCTTGTTAACTCACCTATATGCTCTTTTAGGCAGTTCATTCTTTGCCTATCTTTAGAAGAAGTTTCTCCTAATTCTGCTCTTTGTTTATAACTTTGTTTATAACTTTGTTTATAACTTTGTTTATATCTTTGTTTATAAGAAGCTACTTTTGAATCTAATTTTCTAACATAAGCATCCACCATCCCCTCAAGATATCTCCAATTGTTCTTATTGCTGAAGTAAGCATAAAACACATCCCAAGCTCTTCTTTTTCCTTTTTTTTCCTTTAACACAGGCAGCTGCTTTTCCAGCAAAGAAAATCTTTCATAAGCAGGATTGGAAGTAAGATAGCTCCTGAAAAATGCTGGATTATTAGTGTAAAGATATCGCAAAAGAAATCTCTTGCAGTCGCCCATCTTTCTGCCTAACTCTAACTGTTCGTCAAGGCTCAGTTCTTTATGGTCCAAACGCAGATATTCACGAGGGAGGTAGGAAAGCATTTTATTGATTTATTGATTTTTTTATTCAAATTAGTTTTTCTTTTTTTCTTACTTTTTTTTTCTTATTTTTAGTCTTCCTTTTTAAAATTATCACTTTTCTAACGCTTTCAGATTTATCACCGGCTCACTTTTCTTTAAGAATAATCACGTTCCCCCTTCCTTTCTTGATTTTCTCAATCCAGCCCTTATGCTCCAGCTCCGTCAAAATAAGACTTATCTTTGCTTCAGAAAGGTAAAGCATTTCCCGGCGTAATTCCTTTTGCGTAATTCTCCCCTCGTGCTTCCTGATGATTTCAAGAGCCTTGTCCAGATAGCCCGGCTCTTTAAGAATTTCCTCGCGATGCTGCTCAATGCTCTTGCCCTGCTCTTCCTTCATTCTTTTCCTGAAAAGGTTAAGCGGACCATACTTCTTTCTTGCTGCAATTATCCTGTAAATGGCGTAAATGAAAATCAGACCGGCAATAAGGTAAGATAATTTCTCCCGGGTGCTCAGCTCAGAATAAAAACCGGAAATAGCGGAAAACGTCCCCAAAAAAACTCCCTGCGGAAGTACACTTTCTTCCCTTTCAGTCTCCTCCCACAATTCATCTTCTTCGGCAAAATCGGGAAGAAGGAAAAGGTCGTAAATAAATGCACCCTGCTCTGAAACTACATTAATCTCTTCTTTAACTTGATACTCGCTGCTTTCTGCTGTGAGGACATATCTCCCCGGGGGCAGCTCAAAAAGATAAGTTCCGTCCTTGGAGAGGTATTTCTGCTGCGGGGTTGTATTTACTCCTACCAGAACGTTACTTTCCAGCTCTAACTTGGAATCGTAAATGTTCCCCTTTAAAATCGTAGCAGAGGCATCAACAGCCAAAAAGACAAAAATTATCAAAACCAAAGCTGCTTTCTTCATCAGAAATATCCTGAAGAATGAATGTATAAAAATCTATCGGAAAAAAAGAAAAAAGAAGAAAGAGGCAAAATTACCCCTATTTTCAATGAAAAGCCAAAAATTAGCTCTTTCAACCCTGAAAAAGAAAAATAAAGCATCATAAAGCTTTAAAGCCCGAAATTTAGCTTATTTGAAAGTGTTCCGGCAAGTGTATTTATAAAGAAATGCTTCTTTCAGCTTCCTGGCAAAAAGAAAAATTGCCAACCCAGCCAACCTTAAACAACCCTAAACAAAAACAAACCAACACTAATAAATAAACAAAACAACAAAATTAACAAAACAACAAAAAACTAAAAACAAGACAATAAAACAAAAACAAGGAGGAAACAAACATGAGCCAAGAAACAAATAAACTCTGGAAAGCAAGCACCATCATCATGCTGGCAGTATTCCTGCTGAGTATAATTCCTTTAGCTCTGGCTGAAGCTGCCGACGAAAATACTGATAAAATTGTAAATGAAAATATAGCTGAAAATACAGCAACTGACGAAAAAACGGATGCCAATACAAATTCAGAAACGAACATTAACATTCTTCCCGGACTGCAGCCGAGATTGCTGAAAGAAAAAGCCGAAGAAAGGCTGGAATTCGCCCGCGGGCAGCTGCAAAAAACAAGGGAAAGATACCTTAAAGCCAAGGAGAACTATCAGGAAGCAAGAAGGCTGCATAATGAACATAAGCAGAAGCTGCTGGAAATTAACAGGAGAGCAAAAGCCTGCAATTCTCAGCTCCAAGACTGTACCGCCATTAAAAACGAGCTGAAGACGGGTGTGGAAAACCACTTGCTGAAGACGATTGATGTTGTCGAGAGGGCTTTAGACAAGCTTACCGGCCAGATTGAAGACCTGGAAGGGTTAAGCAGCGAAGAGAAAGAAACTGCCTTAAGTAAGATCACCGCCCTGAAAGAAAAGCTGACCGCGGAAGAAGAAAAAATCAGCTCGTTCAACAACGACACGCCAAAGGAAGAGATCAATACGGCCATTGCTGACCTGAAGCAGATCGCTAAGGATGCACGCAAACTGCAGAGAAGAACTGCTGCCCTGCTGGTCAATGCCAAGCTTTCCAAGCTGATTGAAAAGCATGAGGAATTCAGAAATGGCATGCAGATGCGCATTGACACTTTAAAAGCAGAAGGGGCAGACGTTTCCAAACTGGAATCACTCCTTGCTGATTTTGATAAAAAAACAGAAACTCTCAAGGAAGATTATCAAAGAGTCCAAGAAAAATGGGGATATGCAGACACGGCCAGCGACTTTGACGCTTGGGTTAAAGATCTGAAGGAAGCGCAAAACAATGTGCGTGACGATTTAAGGGAAACCAAATTCATCCTCAGGGATTTCCTCAAAGAATACCAGAAACTTAAGAAAAGCACGGCTAAAGAACAAAACTAAATACAGGCAGGGGAAAGCTTTTTAACTTCTTTTATTTTCTTTCTTATTGCAATGAAAGAATTAAAGACCAGGGTCTTAAAAAGTAATATCCCAAAAAAAAACATTTGCCTGCTCTGCATAAGTTTAATTATGAGTTTAATTATAATTCTTGTCTTAATGAGCGGATGCAGCAAACAGGCAGCAGAACAGGTGGCAGAAAAAGCTGCTGCCGGAGAAAGCAGTGAAGAAGCGGAAATCAGCAGAACTCTTCAGGACATTGACGAGCTTAATTCTATGGACAGTGACTTGGAAGAAGACATGGGGTTGAGCGAAGTAGAACAGATGGGTTATGGGTAGATTTTTTTCTTAGGAAAATATAGCAAAGTTTATATTTGAAAATGAACTTCAGTGAAGCATGAAGAAAAAAAGAGGGATTAAAGGAAGAACCGGCAGAAGCAGGAAAACGGGCAGAAATGCTAAAACCAATAAAACCGGCAAAAGTGCGCAGCCGGGAATTAATGCCGAAAAAATAGAAGAGCAAGAGCTGCAGGAGCTGGAAAGGCTGAAAAGAGACGTGGAGAAGAAAAGCGGCCTCCATCCGCTGACCAAAATCACCCGCGCAGACATCGTCCGCAGCATTATTGGTGCCTTAATCGGAACTGTCGGGCATTTTGCTTTCTTTTACGGAGCCGAGCTGGCTGAACGCATTTCTATGGTTAGGGCAACTTCGTTATATCTTCTCTCCATAATTGTCTGCTTCCTGTTCATGTACTATTCCGGATTTAGGAAAGTCAAAGAAATCCGCATCTTCCGCTTCATTCCGCTGAGAGTGGGAATTGTCTACATCACTTCTATTTTAGTAGTCATGGGGACGCTGTTTGTCTTCGGCTTCATAGATATTCATACTACTTTTGCTGACGCTTACAAAACTGTAGCTACGACTCTGCTGTTGGCAGTTCTTGGCGCATGTACCGCAGACATCTTAGGGAAAGAATAATGGAAAAAAGAATTACCGACCACAAGAAAGAGTTTAAAGAATTTGTAGAAAAAGTAGGAGCAGTTTACGAGACTATCGCTGAAAAAATTGAAGAGCTGCTGGAAGCGTTAAACACGTTAAATACTGCCCAGAGGAACGATCCGCAGATTAATGAGCTTGCCGAAGCAATCGTAAAGTTCCTAAGAAAGATGGAAGAAAGTGTGATGCTGGAAGAGGAAAAGGCAAAGAAAGTCCTGTCGGGGCAAAAGCAGAAGAGTTTCCTCGTTTTCATCCATGACGAGCTGTTTAAAATCAAAGAGCTGGAGGTGTATTTGGCTCTGGCAGAAAGCAAGCCGAAGCCGGAAATCATCTCTAGGATAAATAAGCTGTATTCTCAAATCAGGGAAGAGATTGATGCAGAGGAATCACTGCTTAGAAACGCTGCCTGAACAAATGTCACGCCATTTGCAAAGCGAACCCTCGTTTTACTCGAGGCTCGTTTTACTTGAGAAAGGCAAATCCTAAATAAAAGAAAACAAACCCATAAAATTAAACGCACCAAAATTTATAAAGGCATAAGCAAGCAGGAAGCTGGGCAGGAAGGGGATGCCTTCTTTGACCGTAACATAGCTTATCTTCCCCTGCCGGGCAAGCTGCGTTAACTTTGACAGGTCATCGCCTTCCAGCGTCTTCCTGGGCATGAACAATTTCCCGTCAACTACAACATCTTCCGCCAGCCAGTCCCCTTCCGTCAGCTTGCTGGGAGAAATTCTGGCCACAAAACATACTTTTTCAACTGTAGTCACAAAGAGCAGCAAGTAAAGCACGGCTACTGCAAATAAAGCAGCAAGCCACATCACCGGCACGATAAAACCCGTTGCTGCCAATAACGCAGAGAGAGTGCCTACACCAAACTGTGCTTTTTTATGCATGAGCAACGTCTTTTTCATCTCGGCAATGAAAGGGCTGCCTTTCCTGACAGCGATATAGACCATCCAGAGCAGCCCATAAACCGCCCCCAGGAAAAGCAGGGAAAGAAAAAACCATAACAGGTTCCAGCTGGATGCGCTGAAAGGAAAAGCAATGCCTATAGCTGCGCCCATGCCCATAAGTATCTTGCTATCCCCTCCGCCCCATTGGTTAGTGTAATAAAAGAAGAGAGAAAGAAGGAAAAATACTGCAAAGCCTAAGATTCCGGAAAGAATAATTTCCCATCCCGAGCCGAAGGAAAAAATCGCCCTGATACCCAGAGCTGCAAACAGAAATCCGTAACTAAGCCAGTCGGGCACTTCCCTGATTCTGATATCTGAATAGGAAGCTGCCAGCAATACCGCCAAAGTCAGTCCGATAATCACCATCAAAAACAAATCAGGCATATTAGTCAGAAAAAGAATTAGGATATATTAATTTATTGATTTGTAGCCTGCTTTTCCCGCCGGACTTTATTTTTATTTTGAGAGCGTATTCCTTCTTGAAGAATTTTATTAACTCCTGGTTGGCTTTATCCTTCTCTGGAGGAGATTTTATGTAGAGTTTCAGCAGGCATCTTTCCTGCTCCTTTTCTTGCTTTTCTCCCTGCTCAACCAATTCAGACCTGCCCGAATGAGGGATTACTTTCACCTGCAGAAAGCTGTTTTTAATGTGCTTTTGCAGATTAATTTGATTCTGCTGATTAGCGTTGTTCTGCAGATTAATGCTCTTTGGAGTGCTCATGTGGAAGGTTATGTGCTAAAGAACTGCTTAGTATTGCCTTAAACAGATAGAGCCTTATCCAGGAAATCAGAAGCAGGCCCACAGCCATGCTTAACAGAGGAAGAAAGCCGGGATGGAGCATGAGCACCGGACTTAACGAAGGGAACAATTTCAGCAAGAGAAACGTAACCAAGCTGAGAACTGCACTTACAGCCGTGCCTGTCAAAACAACAAAAATAAATAACCTCCAGAGCTTAGGCCAGCTGACTTTAATTTGGTGAAAAGCATCGCCTACAGAAAGCCATGCTTTATGCTCCCTGCTGAAAGAATGGAAGACGATGAACATCAACAGGATAAATATAGTAAAAAAGAGATAATTCACTCCTCGGTTTACCCAGAGGAAAACTGTTTCGCTTAAAGAAGAGGTCAGAAAATTGATGATCACTTTTAACAGGCCGTAAATCAGGGCGTAAACTGCGGAAAGGAGGAGCAGCACTAAAGTCATCCCGTTCCATTTCTTGAAATTCTTCCAGGCAAACTTGCTGCTACTGCTGCTGAAACTACTGCTGCCACCTAACACTTTATCCCAGATGAGCATCCTTGACAGGGAAAAAACAAGAATAGTTATTACAACTGCTAAAATCAGCCCGATAATGAATGTAAACACAAAGGCCTTGATATTGGCCAAAAGAAGCTTATTTGCTTCCAGCGAGCCGGAAAGCATGAGTAATTTCAGCTCTTCTGCGCTTCTTCCCTCGCTGATGACATATGCGCGCGCGGTAAGAATATTGCCAAAAACAAGCCAGAGGGCAGCTATTACGGAGAAAGACAGGGCATCAATCAACAACGTTAGTAGATATTTCTTCCCCAGGCGAAAAGAATCCAAATAATTTTTGAAATGAATGTTCATTTTGGGTTAATTTATTATTTTATCAAATGTCCATCGTTACCTGCTCTGAAGTGGAGGAAATGATTGGTGCGCCTGCAGAAGCAGAATATTCTACAATGCCCTTGCTGCCGGGGGTAAAGTCCGTGCAGATTTCATTAACTTCGTCTCCAAAATAATCTATAACGCTGTTAGGCGGGTCAAATTTGATGCACACGCGGGTGTAATCCTTCTTTAAGTATTTAACAATAATGCCCCCATCCCTGGCCCCGTTGGCTAAAGCAATGACATTTGCCCCATAACCGCCTGCACGCTTGAAGATCCATTTTTCACTGCCGTCGGAAGCATAAAGAGCAAGGTTAAATCTTACCGCTTTGCCGTTTTCATCAATATAGGGTGTAAATTTCTCATCCTGTGGAGCGGTAACTCCCCAGGTAATTTTATAGAAATAACCTTCTGCCGGCTCTTCTGCATCTTCATTTTCATAGCAGAACTGGTCCTCCTTACAGAGCAAGCCGGAGCTGCAGATAAATTCCTCTTCCGCTTCTTCGTCAGGATTACGTTCGCATAACATTTTTGATTTTGTTGCAGATTTCTCTGCCTGGATAGAGCCGACAAACTGGTATGTTCCAGACTGCGTGCGCACGAAAGCAGTTGACTGGCCAGGTGTTTTGGAACGCTGGGCATCATCAACATCACAGCTTTCAGACGGATTTCCCGGAACAGGAAGGTTCCAATGCGAAGCAGCATAAGACGGCAAATCTGCCCAGATGTTTAAAAATTCAGTATTGCTTTTCTCAATCCACTTTTGCGTCTCTTCCGGCATTAATAGATTAGAAAGGCCTTGGTACTGAGAAGTCCTTCCAAGAAAATTCTGTAAACCTCGGAATCCTGTTGTTACCCATTGCATATACACATTTTCCTTCCGCCATTGGTTCATACTGTCTGTAAAACTCCATTGGTACTTGATGCTCTCGGCATCCTTGCGTGCTTTTTCGGCTTCTGCTTTGGCTTTTTTGGCATCTGTCTCTGCTTGGGAAGCTTTGCTGAGTTCTTTTACTTTATCGCTGGCTGTTTTTACTTTCTCTTCAAATGCTCCTATCTTCTCATCCTTACTTTTTTTAGCTTTTTCCAATTCATTTTTAGCTTCTTCCAATTTATTTTTAGCCGTATTTAAGTTACTCAATCTTTCTTCAGCAGCAACCTTTGCCTTTTCTTCAGAGTTCTTAGCTATAGCTTCCATTTGACTGGCGTAAGCGTCCATTGTGTCATACTTCTTCTTGAAACTAACTTCTCCTTTTTTAGCTTCAGCGGGTTTTTCTTCTACTTTTTCTTCAGCCTCTCCTCCTGCAGCTTTCTCTTCTGTCTCTTCTGTCTCTGCGGCAGCTTCTTTCCCTTCCGCTTCTTTCTTTTTGGCCTCATCGAAAGCATCTTTAAATCTGCCAAAATACATCTCGTAAAGAATTTCTTTGGTGGTTACAGGCGTTCCGTCAGCATTAACTATAACCCTATCTTTAACATAATAAATACCAAGAGTACCTTCAATGAGTATGCCTGGAGTAGCTGAACCTGAAAGAGGTGTTATTGGCTCAGCAGCTGTTGGCGCTGCTGGTGCTGTTGGAGAAGGTTGCGTGGATGTTGGAGCAGCTTCCGATACAATTATCTTAATATCTCCTTTTTTTAGAGGAGTTTCATAAACTTGAGTTCCATCATAAGTACCAACATAAAGTTTACCATCAAGACCTTGATAAACCGGATAACCACTTTCTGTCTTCCCTTCGTAAGTATACATTTTATTTCCTTGCCTAATTACTGGTTGTGGAATAACTGGTTCTACTTCAAGCCTTGAAATATGCAAGTTAGCTTCAGCTAGTCTTTTATTTTCTTCGTCTGTTTTTACTACTGCTTTTTCCGTAGAAGTTAAGTACTCTTTTGTGCTTTTGTAAGCCTCAAGAGCTTTCTCTTTATCACCAATTCTTTCATAACTCCTTGCAAGATAAATGTTTGGTCCAGAACCAGCTTTTAGATTTTTAGCCTGTTGAAACTTACTTATAGCTTTCTTATATTTACCTTCATTATACAACTTAATCCCTTCCCCAAACAGTTTCCTAGCTTCAGCTTCCTTATCGTCAGCAGCTTCCCCCACCAGTGCCCTGTTGCCAAACAAAACCCTTCCCACCTTGCACCAGAAACTGCACTCCTGCTCAGCTGCACCATAATCCTCTTCATAATCTTCTTCGTAAATATCTTCAGCGGTGTCTTCAGCGGCAATAGAAAAAACAGAACTGATTAAGACTAAAAGTACAAGTACCGCAAATAACCTCTTTTTGCTCATTTTTCTAACAATAAATTTATATATAAGTTGCCCTTTAAATTAGTTATGGTTAAGGACAAAAGCATAAACGAAAAGGATCTCTGCAAACAGATAAAAGAATGGCAAAATAATCCGGATTTTATCAGAGCTGCAAGAGAATTCATTCGCTTAACCACCTCTTAAATTCCAAATAACCAATAAACGAGGGTGTTCTCTTTTTTTGCAGCGAATTTACTAAATCGTATGCTTTTAAAGCATTCTCCGTGAGCATGGTTTTGTTATCTTCAGAAACAACTATATCTATTTGATAGATGGTCGCACAAGCAACAATTGAAAAATCATCAAACATTACATCATGCCCTTTAGAACCGCCCAGTTGGCGGTAAGCTTCATAGTAATCACCAGCCAGCCCTTTAATTTCCTGAGTTTGATTCCCGGCTTCGTCCACTATTATACTTTTTATTTTTCCGATCTCCCCTGAAAGGAAACAGTCTTCTTTCTTTGAAAGCCCGTATACCTTATATCTTTCTTGTTTTTCATGGCTTATTACTTTCCAGATAGATAATGGAATCACTGAAAGATGAGCGCCGGTATCAATAATTGCAGAGAAGGGTTGGCTCCAGCCTTCTTCCATTTTGAATTGAATGCCGCACTTCAATCTGATAACAATGTGATTTTTAATCTCCTCGTCCGTAAAGGTCTCAAAAAACAAATTAACTCTGACCATAAATATGTTCCCCGCATTCCACAAAAACGACCGGAATTTGTTCATTTCCAGTTTTTTGCTGTGCTTCCCTCCGAACTCCAGCCAAATTCTTGCCAAAAGCAACAACCTTCTTATTCCGGATAGCTACCCACCGGTCTTTATACTGTTTTAGGAATTCCGTATGATGTTCTTCACCCCATAACAAATCTTCCCAAAATTCTTTATTTATTTTTTCCATTTTCATCACCTTAATGAAAAAGTTATTTTTTATTTCGCTTTTGTTTCGCCTTTGATAGTTAATTATATGATAGTTAATTATATCTTTCTATATCTTTATCCTGCTTTCCCCCATTCAAACCAGCCTCTTTTTGCTCATTTTATCACATAAACAATTTACCCTTTTAATATCTTTCTCACTTTTTCTTCCAGCTCTTTTTTCTCAGGAAGATATAATTTGTATTTGGAAACAAACAGCTTATTGCTAATCCCTCCCAAAGCATACTCAACCACTATTTTTTCCTTTTCTTTGGTAAGAATAATTCCTATAGGCTCATTATCGCTTTCAGTCATCTCTTCCTTCCTGAAATAATTTAAGTACATATTCATCTGCCCAACATCGGCATGTGTAACTTCCCCTATTTTCAAATCTATCAACACAAAACATTTCAGGATTCGATGATAGAACACTAAATCTACGTAATAATGTTTGTTCCCTAAAGAGATTCTGAACTGTCTTGCTACAAATGTAAAGCCTTTCCCTAATTCCAGCAAGAATTTCTGCAAATTGTCAATAACATTCTGCTCCAGCTCCTTTTCAGAATATTTGTAATCTTCAGCAATACCTAAGAATTCCAGCACGTATGGATCTTTTACCAAGTCACCAGCTTTTTCTACGATATGCCCTTTTTGTGCCAAAGCCAGAACTCCCTTTTTGTCTTTGCTCAACGCAATCCTTTCAAACAAAGCAGAGTTTTTCTGCCTTTTTAATTCCCTCACCGACCAGTTTTCATTAATACATTGTTTTTCATAAAATGAGCGTTCTAAATCATCTTCTATCTTAAGAAGCTCAAAATAGTGTGACCAACCCAATTGGTGAGACAGTGTCTCACTTTTTGGATACTTTAAATAAAACAATCTCATATAGATAATATTACTTTTACTGAACCCTTTACCATACCGTAATTTTAAATCATTAGATAAATTATCCAGTAAATAGCTACCGTATATCGCTTTTTCTTTTCCCTTTTGCTCGTATTCAACTATTCTTTTTCCAATTTCCCAGTAAGTCTTTACCAAGATTTGGTTGATTTGAATATAGGCTTCTTTTCTTGCCTTTTCCAGAAGCTCGCCAACAGAACTAATCAGGTTACTATAATTAGCACTAGTAGCATTAACTTTTTTTTTAATGACATTAAGCATTCTTTACTTCTCCGTAATTTTTTATTCAAGCTTTGCACCAGAAACTGCACTCCTGCTTAGCTGCACCATAATCCTCTTCGTAAATGTCTTCTTCATAAACGTCTTTGGCAGCGTCTTCAGCAGCAAGGGAAAATATGCTTAGAACTAAAACAAACACTATCAATAATGAAATCAGCCTCTTTTTGCTCATTTTATACTTTTGGAACCCAAATCCCCAAAGATTTACATTCGGCCTTGTTGTCTTTAAGCAAGCCGATAAAAATCTTCGCTTTATCAAAGGGAACTACTATTGTTGCTAAACCAACCTTCCAGCCATTGTATTTGACCAATATTCCTTTTCCAGCTGACGTATATTTCTTCCCTTTATATTCTTTTTCAGCCTTATACCCATACAAAACCCTATTTACTTGATTTCTTTCCCTTGCAGAAGAATTTTTAGTATCGTAATTCAGCAAAACAAAAGGCTCTAGCCTTAACCTTCCGGCTTTTATTTCCAACCGCCCCCCATACAAAACAATCCCTTCTTTCAGGATATTTTCTATAAAATTCCTGTCCAGACCGGAAAACTGCTTATCGGTTAAAACGCTCTGGATATTAATGTCATATTTTTTACTAACCTGATGAATAAACGAGTTTAATCTTTTTTTTTCTTTTTTGTTCTTCAAAATAATCAAAAAGTCCAAATCAGACCTTCTGTCAGCTTCCCCCCTTGCTACCGAACCAAATAAAACTAATCCTAAAACACTTTCCAAACTAGAAGCTTCTTTAACCAGTTCAAAAACGGCTTCCCGAAATTCTTCTTGTATCATTTTTTGTGATATTTTTTTCGTGATATTAATCCTACGAAACTATAAATATTCCTCTTTTCGTAATATTGGGACACATAAGGCTTCAATAAAACTAAAAATCGCTTGTGATTCTTTTAGTCGTTCGCCATTAATCTTTCCGCCATACAATTGCCCCGGCCGGATTTGGTTTTCCAAATCTTGGAATTTCCGCCAGACTTCCGGAGAGTTTTCCTGAAAAAGCGCAACATTTTCCTCAAGGAGCTTTCTTACCAGCTGATGCTTGTTTATATGCAGTCTGTGCAACGCGCAACATGCTTCTATTAAGTGAAAACTGGCTTCAAACAGGGACTCTATTCTGGTCATTGGCGAATTTCTTTCATTAAAAGCATCTTTCCTAAACAACTGGTATTTTTTAATGTGAATATCCAAAGATGACACTTTATTATTCCTCTTCTTTAATTCTTTTTTCTAATTCCCTTGTTGGCCAGCTATTTAACAGCCACGGCTTCATCATTCAAAGCATCAATAAGATACCTTATAGCTTGTGCCTCACTTAGCAATTTTCCAGCCAATTTTTACACCTCTTTGAATAATCGGAGAAACGGCTCTGGAAATTTTTCTTATTTTTCCAGACAAATCCTTCCCGAAAACTAATTTGCTTGCTTGAATTTCATATAAAATTGGAGATGGAAAGTTTAAGTCTTCTTCTTTAAGGAAGATTATATCAACAGGCTTGGCTATTTTCTTCAGAAGCTGGTATTTTATTTTTCCCGCCAAATAAAAGTCGTTTTTCGGGTATTTTTTTGTTAAAATAAAAATATCGTAATCGTTGGCTTTCTTTACAGATTTAACTGCGCTGCCAAATAAGATCACAGAAACAAGATTATTTTTAAGAAGATTATTTTTAAGTTCTTTTTTGACTATTTCCTTTACTGGTCCAAACTCATTACTTTTTTTATTTATCATTGTTCAGCTGCACCAAGCTGCACCATAATCCTCTTCGTAAATGTCTTCCTCAGCAATAGAAAAAACAGAACTGATTAAGACGAAGAGTAGAATTGCTGTAAATGATATTTTTTGGTTCATTTTTCATCATCCCGGCTTAACCTGTCCGGTTAATTGCTCAACGCTAACTTCATCAGCCATGTCGCAGTACTGCGAGCTGGTCACATCGGGGCGGATTTGCACTGCACCAATTATCTGGTTTAGTATTGAAATCACTTTATTTATCACTGAAGCGACCCTGCAGGCATTTAAGAGCGCTCCTGAGTCGGGAGCAAAACATAACGGGAAACAGATTAAGTACTCTGCCAGACTAATCAATCCCAAAGGCGAGGTAAATGCTCCTTTAATCATCTGCCCAATGTATGCAATACCTCCTATAGGTGTCCAGTCAAAAAACGGTCCCCAGACAAATTCACACATCTGCAGGTCAAACAGCTTTTCGCAGGAATCCATTGTCGCTATGCCTGCAGGAACTTCTGCTCCGTAACAGACGATTCTGCGGCAGTGAATTTCCCGCGCTTTCTCAATGTTATGGATTATTCCCGGGACGCACAAGCCGAGGATGGAAGCATAAAGATTATCATACAAGCTTGTTGCTTCCAAACCCATGAGCCAACGCCCTGAGCCTATATTATAAGCATCAAGCACCCATTGCTGCCATTGCGCGTAAAGACCAAATCCGGATTCAGAAACATCTATTTTTCCCTGTTTGGCATTTGCCAGCTCTGCTGCTGTCATTTCCCTGGTAGTTTTACCCGTCTGGGAATCAGCACCCCTGTAAAACACGCCCGGGTTGCAGTTAAGGATTTCCACGGGAATCTGTATCCATTCAACAAATTCCCAACTGGTCTGTGTAGCAGTTACCGTCCCTAAGCAAGCTCCTTCCAAAGCTTTAGATAAAGGAATCCCCGCCGGATACTCCTGAGCTATTTGAGCTTCTGTTTTAACAACACCTGTAAAAATACCAACTATTTCATTCACCGTAAGAATAATACTCAATATCCTTAATATGTAATTAATCCACTGCAAAACTTGATCAATAACATGAATTACGTCAAAGAAGGTCATCCATCCTGAGCCTTTCAAATCCGTAACTTTTTGCTTCAGGCTTTCATCCAAAGAGCCTAAAGAAGTAAATCCAAACGGCACTTTGACCAGAATGTCCTGAATTTCTGCAGCTTTAATGGCCTTCTTGCCCACTTTGGAATATATCTTCATCTGGCAGACATAGGCTGCTTCCACCTGCTCAAATGTTCCTGAGCCGAGGGAGAAAAATTGCCGGCCGTCAAAGGGCTCAAATTCCAGAATCAAAGTCGTTACCGGAGCTGTTTCACCTTCAGGGAAATGGGTTCCGTAAACCAAGCTGCGGCTTAAAGCAGGAGATGGCCCAGACTC
Source organism: Nanobdellota archaeon (assembly GCA_040751885.1). Lineage (GTDB taxonomy): Archaea > Nanobdellota > Nanobdellia > Woesearchaeales > GW2011-AR9 > JBFMFP01. The sequence continues at coordinate 24,132 of JBFMFP010000005.1, read as the reverse complement.
TTTTTCACTAACTTCTTCCTTAGCAGATGTTTTCTTAGCGGTCTTTTCTCCGCTTCCAGCAGTCTTTTCTTCACCGGCTGCCTGCGTTTCCGCTTCTCCGGACATTTCCGCTTCACTGGCCGGAAGGCAGCTAACCAACTCCAGAGAAAGCACTTCCGCCGGGCTGTCTGTATCTAACCTTACTTCTACGGGCATGCGCGCATAAGAGATAGTAGTCGTATCTAAATCAACTATAGGCAGCATTGCCTTGGGATAGCCTTTCTTCATTTCCCAATAATCAGGATTATCTTCAACTGCTAACCCCAGCAAATTCAAAGTATATTTTCCTTCCACACCCTGAACATTCCTGGGCTCTTTGCTCTCTTCAGGCCATAAAGAAGCATCATTTCCTGCCGTATCCTGAATTTTCACTTCCAGCCTGACACTGGAATCAGGGCCGCTTTTGATTGCCTCAGTCTCAACAACACATCCCCACTTGCCTTCCACTTTCTCACAGCTCTCTCCAGTGAGCCTTTGCCAGCCATCCCCGCCTCCGGAAATGTCCTCGGTAAAGAAATCTTCTGCATACTTCGTCTCTGCGTCCATGACCAGATCATTGACGTTAATTAAGATATTCAGCCCGCTGCTTTCAAAGGCAGTAAACTTGAGCTTGACAATGTCATTGCTCTGGAAATAATCTTTGTCTAACCCATCAGATGTGCCGTAAACTTCTATCTCTTCAACCTTTGGCCCGACATTGTCCACAAAGAACTCATATTCGGGCATCTCCCCTTCGTTGCCTACCTTATCCTCAAACACAGACAAGCCGAATTTAAGCACCCCATCTCCTATCTTTTCATCAATATCCCAATAACATTCATAAACGCCTTCCTTCTCAGCGCATTCATCCGGCTCAGCAAACTTGCTCCCGCCCAGAGCGCCTAAATTTGCCCGAATGCCGTCTTTAGATATTCCCGCACCTTCGTCTTCCGCTTGCAAGATAATTCTGTTCTCACCCGATTTCAAGTAGCTCTTCCCCTCAAACTGCCGCTGCGTGCCAAAGAACTTTATCTTTGGAGGTGAATTATCTACCGTCAATGTCTTGGAAAGAGATTTTTCAGCAGCATTGCCAAACTGATCCTCAGCCTTAACTAAGACTGTTACTGTGCTTTGCGGAGTCACATCAATATTTGTCCACTTGCAGCCCCATAAATCTTCAGTTGCCTCATCAGGCGCACATACTGCAGGCTCACCTTTCAGGTTTGCCTGCTCAGAATAAGCTCTCACGCCGGGGACAGTATTTTCAATTACATAAACAATAATGTCGGTCTTGCCTGCATATTCGCCGATAAACTGGCCAAAGCGGGTTAAGTTCAGCTCACCCTTAATTTCCGGCTTGACGAAATCGGCATCAAACTGCACATAACTGCTTAGCGCTTTATGCCCCAGCCTGTCTTCAGCTCTTACTTTTATTCTCTTCTTGCCCTCACCGCTTAAATCATTCTTGAGCACGCCGTCAAAATCCCCGTCAGCCAAATAATTGTAACTCTCCTCGCCGTTAAGAACTATTGTCTGCAGCACGTTGCCGTTATCAGCATCCAGGACATCTATTTGTTTCAGCCCGACGGAAGGCAGTTCCGGCTTCTTGTCATTGACAGTAAAATCTAAACTTATTTTCCCCTTGTTTGGGTCTTCCTTGCGCTGGTATGCTTTAAGCCCGGTAATTACAGGAGCGGAACCATCTGCTTTAATCACATCCCCACTGGAAGCAGAAGTTTCTTCATTAAGCTCGTTAACATAATTATAAACAACCTGGAAGGCATGCTCTGACTCCTGCACACCATCGGTCAACGGGCTGATATACTGGCAGCTCTGCCCAAACGAAGACGCTGAGCAGGATTTAAAGGGAGCATAATTCTCACCGATTTTGACCTGCACGTCTTCAGGCTGTACCGTTTCAGCGAGAGCATCAGTAATCAACGCCTCCACAGTCCAGACATCACTTTCAGCGTCAATGAATTTGTCAATGCCGTCTTCACCCGAATTCTTAGTGATTTGGACGGAGACAGCCAGAACATTTGCCGAATAGAAAGGCAATGTTAACACTAAAGCGATCATGAAAATAGCTATGAAACTCCACACGTTCTTTCTGCTCGGCTCTATTTTGCCAAGCTCTATTATTCTTTTATTCTTTTTTATGATTTTTTTTCCTCTTTACTTTCATTCTTTCATTCATTCTTTTATTCTTCTCCAGCAAATTCATATTTAGGCTCAAGAGCCTTCCTTATTTTAGACGTCCTGGAAAGATCGGCCAGATTTCCCGGTACTTGCAAATCTTCCATCACTCTTGCCGGAATTTTTCTTCCCCCTTCTTCTATGTTAAGATGCGTGGGCACAGAATAAAGATCCTGGGTTAAAGCATAAAAAGTGATTTTCTTAGCTGTATACAAATCTCCAGGAGCGATAGTTATGTAAGTCTGCGGCGTATCCCAGACGACATTGCCTTCAATATATTTTTCCTGATTAACTGCATCATATTTCATCTCTTCACCGGCCATTTCCCGCAAGTCTTCAGGAACTGCCAGTGCTTTGTCCATCGTGGAAATTACCGTCATCTTATATATGCCGGGAACCAGCTGGACTTCCGTTTCCTCCGTTCCGCTGAGCGAAAACGTAGCAAAGAATTCCTGCCCTTTAACTTCATCGTGGAATCCGCTGACCCTTTCCAGAATTACGGTAGCCATTTCATCCTTATCCATCTTCTCTCTTTTATTGACAAAATAATAATCATGGAACTTGCTTAAACTGCCCAGAGCCACCAGCTTGAGCAGCGGCTCACCAAGCATCATTCCCGCTCCGTTGTTAAGGAAACAGGTTCTTTGGGCTTTCTTATAATATTCCTCTTTCTCTGCTGCTTCTTCCGGGTCTTTAGGATCCAGTTCGTCATAATCGCTGGAATCGTCAGCATCAAGAGTTCCGACACATTTCTTCATGCTTTTTTTCTTCACAGTAACGTTAATTTTGTGTATCTTATCCATTTCAATAACTTTATCCATTTCAATAACTTTTTCTGCTCCAGCAGCAACGCCTTCCAGAGCATAGCCGAGCAAAGCCGGCTGACTGCCCAGCTGACCCTTGCCTTTCGTATTCTGGCCTTTCATACTCTGCCCCATGCTCCCTCCTGTACTTTTGAACTTATAAGTGTCAATGGGATAAAAATTAGCCAGATATTCGGGGAGGATGAAATTGATGACCCCTCCGTAAACAGCAGGATACTTGCTTTCCAGCACACCTTCTTTGTTAGTTACACCGATTTCGCATTCGCTCTGCTCAGGTATAGAGAAACCTATTTTTACCGCTTCCAGAGGCTCTTTGGTGAAACTATCTATAACTACAGCCTTAAGGATGTCCGTATCCTTCTGCTCGTCATTGCAGGCCAGCGAAGAAATCCCGCCCGGATATGTTTCCACAACTTTGTCAGCTTCTGCAGGGCGGTTGTTGCGGATGTTTGACTCCAAAGAAAAGATAAACTGGTAGCCTGAACCGTCAAAAGCGTCATCATCATTTAACGTAACTAATGTCGGATAGCTGATATCATAATGAGTCTCATACCTCTGCTGCCCGTAACTTAACATCCAGGCATTGACAAACATATGTTCCGGTTTGATTATCCCATCTTCACTGTTGGTCCTGAAATAAGGTTCCCAGCCAAAATAGTCAAAACTGACATCCATATCTTCCGCTCCGCTAAGGGGGATGATCATGTTATCAACAATCTTCTGGGCAAAATAACTTCTTCCGCCGACTCCATAATAAAAGTTCTCGCTGCCTAAGAAACGCAGCATGGGAATGTAGGAAGTAAGCACTTCTTTGTATTTTTGTTTCAAAGCGAATTCACTCCAGGACATTGTGGAGAAATAATCAAAAGTTATCCCGGAAATAGGCGGAAAATAATTCAGGTCTACTCGGGAATAAGCAGAAAGAAGCTCTAAACCATCCCTTTCCAAAAACGCTGAATCTGACTCTGCTTTTGTAATCATACCAGCTACTTCATAATAATGCTTCAGCTTCAGGGGAACTTTAACAAAAAACTCATTCATCTGCTGCTCAGCTTCCCCTTTCTTGGCTTTGACATCCATCTGCAGCAGGAAATTCACCGTCTCATCAGCAACCCTGACGACAACTTCTTTCTTTTCCGTAGGATTGTCTCCAAGTGCCGGAGCTTCAACCTCAAACCCGCTTTCTTTAAATGAAGCATAATTGTTCAGGCAGCCGTTCAGGTTTTCTTCAACAAACCTGGACAGCTGTGCTTCAATGCTCATTTCCGGATCTTCTTTAGAATACAGTTTGGGTTTTAAGGAAGCAAAAACAACTTTATTTGCATCATTCGGCTGGGAATTGTAATGCCAGTAGGGAACTTTTAACGGCTCTAAATCAATCCCTTCCGCTTCAGTAGGATCAGAAACGGAATACTTGCCGACAAGCCCCGGGTAGATGTAACCGCCCTGCTGGCCGAGAATTAATAGGCCTCTTTCTCCGAGCTGGGCAAGGCAATCTTCAGTATAGGTCTTAACCGGCTGCATTTCCTGCGGCACTGCAGTTATCACCGGCTCTTCTTCTGCAGCCAGCTTTTCTTCAGAAACAGTCCTGGTGAAATAAAGAATTCCTGCAAAAGCAAACAAAATGATGATTCCAACAATGATGAAAACAGTTATCTGCCCTTTTCTGGAATGCCGCAAAGAGCTTATCTTAAAATGACTGTTAAAATGGCCGGAACATGAACTAGCGGAAGAGCTAGAAAAACTGCTACTTATACTGCTTAAAATACCCCTTTTTTCCTTCATTGCTCTTTAGCTTAAGAAAAGAATTATGGTATATAAAGGTTTGCTTTAATTTACAGGCTAAGAAAAAGTTGTCGCCAAGGCCTAACTTTCAGGCACAGTCCAAAAAGTGAGTGATGGCAAGGCCAAGAATGTCCGACCAAAAGGGCAATATACTGAGGATTAAGGTCCGAAAACAATAGAGATAAACGACGATTATACTTCTCAAAAAACATCGGATTTTCGGTTGGTCGGACGGCCTGCCATCACTCACGAAACGGACTGTGCCAACTTTCAGTAATTATTCAGCTTCCTGAAGTTCAGCAAAGTTTATTAAATCAGAAATACTCTCTGCAAGCATTAACCATAAAAGCATATCCCAGCAAGCATTGACCATGAAAGCATTTTCATTAAAGAATCCAAAAAGTAAATTTCCCCTGCGATACCTTGCTTCCAAAACTGTTCTGCTCAGGGCTGATTTTAACGTCCCGCTGAAAAAAGAAGAAAAAAGCAGGCTAAGCAAAAAAAACAGAAGGGAAAGAAGCAAAAAAGAAAAAGAAGAAAATGAAAGCAGCAGGGTAATAATTGCTGATAACAGCAAAATCAAAGCTTCCCTGCCGACGATAAGATTCCTTCTGGAAAGCAACTGCAAAGCCATCCTCATGACCCATCTCGGCAACCCCCGCGGGAAAGTTGTCAAAGAGCTAAGCGTTGAGCCTGTGGCGAAAGAGCTAAAAAAACTGCTGCCCAGGACAAAAATCAGCAAACTGGACGACTGCATCGGAAAAGAAGTAAAAGAAAAAGTTACCAAAGCTAAAAACAAGCAAATCATCCTTCTTGAAAATCTTAGGTTCTATAAGCAGGAAGAGCTCAATGACATGGCCTTTGCCCATTCTTTAGCAAGCCTTGCCGACGTCTATGTAAATGATGCTTTTGCTTCCTGCCACAGGAAACATGCTTCCGTAGATGCAATTACACATTTCCTTCCCTCAATTGCCGGAATGCTCGTAGAAAAAGAAGTGGAAATGCTCAGCAAAGCCCTTACGCCGATGAAACCGGCAGTCTGGATCATGGGCGGGGCAAAGCTGAACAAAATTGAGCTGCTCCAGCAGGCATTAAAAAAAGCCGACTATGTCTTAATCGGAGGGGCGCTGGCATTTTCATTCCTCAAAGCAAGAGGAATCCCTACAGGCATGTCTAAAATTGATGCACAGTCGGTGTGTGCAGCAGAAAAAATCCTCCATGACTGGAAGGCAAAAAAAATAATCCTTCCTGTAGATTTCATCACTGCAGAAAACTTTGCTCCTTTTGCAAAAACGCGTATAGCAGCATACAACCAAATCAAGCTTCATGAAACCTGCCTTGATTTAGGACCAGAGACAATTAAGCTGTTTAAGAGATACATCTACAAAGCCCGCACTGTCGTCTGGAACGGGCCATTGGGATACTTTGAATGGGCAAAATTTGCTACGGCCACAAAAGAAATCGGCCGCCTGCTGGGAAATCTAACGGCAATATCAATCTGCGGCGGCGGTGAAACAGCAGAAGCAATGAGGAAATTCCATCTGGAGCATAAAATAACACATTTATCTACAGGCGGAGGGGCAGCCCTGGAATTTTTAGCAGGAAAGGAATTGCCCGGCATTGCCGCTCTGGAAAGGAATTACGAAGGGTATAAAAAGAGAATAAATAAGAAAAAATAAATAATAAGAAATAAGATAATGAAATAAATCACGGCAATATAATATTCAATATAATATTAATTCAATATAATATTAATCCAATATAATATTAATCCAATATAATATTAACCTCTTTTCCAAACTTGTCCCTGAGCAAATTCTGCAGCGCTTCTTTTTCTTTTGCTCTTGCTTCGCTGAGCTTGGCAATGTTCTGGGTGAGTATTGAAATTTCTTCTTCCAGCATCTCCTTCTGGCGGGCAAAGTGCTCCAGGCGGTACTTGGCTTCATCAAGCTTGAGCAAAGAATCATCGCCGCGCATAGCTCTCTGCAGCTCCTGCAAATCCTTCTTCATCCGGCGGCCTTCTTCCTGCATTTTCTTCAGGCTGTCTTTGTCAATTTTTTCCAGCGTAGCCAAAAACATATTTACCTCATCAACGGGAAAAGCAAGCTCTTTGTTATCGCCCTTAATCAAGAGAGCCTTCACGTGCTGAAGCAAATCATTAATAATTAAATCATCATCGCGAATGAGGGCAGCGAGGGGATCTTCCGTGTAATAATCTATCAATTTGCGCCCGACAGGAGTAACACTTACAGTCTCGCGGTATTTTTTCAGTAGTGGCCTGAGTCTGGAAAAGAGGGAGAAAATAAAGTCGTCCGCTTCTTCAATCTTCAGGAGCAGCTCCTTTTTCTGCTCCAGGCTGGTAAAAGAAGAGCTGCCCTGAACTTTTTGGAATTCTTCCCTTTTTTCTCTCTCTTTTTCGTTGGTAAAAGCCTGTTTTTCCGCCCTTTTCTGCATCTCCGTGCGCAAGAGGGCTATTTGCTTTGAGCAATTCTCCATAGAAGCTAAATTTGCTTTTAGGGATGCAGCCAGATGATATCCCGACTGGAGCACGCCTTCCTCAAAATTATTCCCCAGCTCTTCAATAGCCATAAGCTCGCTCATCAAAGGGTTAACTTCACCCAGGATGTTGCTGTCGGATTCTCTGAGAAAAAAAGCAAAATTGTCGGAAAGGCTGCTCTTCTTAATTCTGCGGATTAGCTTGTCCAGTTCCGGCTGCACCTCATTGTTGAAAGCCAGAACCTCAGCCAATGAGATATCGTCAGAGAAAGTCAGCAATTCCAGAAACTTGCGCGTGTCACGAAAAATCAGGGTTATTTCGCCCCTTTCGTAAGGATTGCGCACATAGCTCATCCTTTTCTGCCATTCGTCTAATCTGCACTCCAGCATCCAGCGCTTGTCTTTAAGCAGGCAGCAGTAAGAAGCCACACTTTCGCTGAGCTTGTGCCGGGCAATAATATTCTGCATAAAAACATCCAGCCACAAGGGCAAATCCTGCAGGTAAACATCCTCCCCGTGCTTTTCCTCCAACTGGACCGAACTCTGGAAGAAACCTGATATTTTAGACAGCCATCCCAATTTTACACCCCGGTTCTATCGTTTAAACCCGTTTAAACCCCCTTTCATCCCCTTGCAATTGTTCAGTGTTCAGCTTTAGGGAATAACAGGCGTATTTAATTATTTCTATACGGGAAAGGATATAAAAAAAGATAATGAAAAGATATTAAAATGATTAAAATGAAAAGATATTAAAATGATTAAAATGAAAAGATATTAAAAAATAATAAACACAACACTCTTCTGCAAATTCTTCTGCATAGATTTCTCTTCTGCATAGATTTCTCTTCTGCATAAATTCTACCCCTGCTGAAATTATCATTTTTGTAGAAAAAGCAGGGTTGAGTGGTAAAAAGAAGGGGGTTGTGAGGTGAAAAGAGCGGAGTTGCGGAGTAAAAGTGGTAAGAAAAGTAGGGTTGTGGAGTAAAGATGTTGCAAGGTAAAAAAGTAAAGTTGTGTGGCAAAAAACACTAAATTCTTCCGACTGCAAATATCGGCCTGAAATAAACATTCCCCTTCCTGGTTGATAATGAGGTTGATAATGTTTCAGAGAGGATCAGGCTCTGCTTAGGTTTATATTTGCTGATAAAACTTAAAAAAGACTTGCTTAATTTGGGCTTTTTTAAGCCGGATTTAATTTCAAGGGGAATTACTCTTCCCTTCTGCTCAATAATAAAATCAACCTCAGCCTTTGCTTTGGTTCGCCAGTATTTAATCTCTAACTCTCTTTTTACAAGTTCGGAAGCTACAAAATTTTCATACAACTGGCCTTTATCCAATCTGTCTTTGGCAGGCTGAAAGTTCTTAACAACAAGGTTCCTGAATCCATTATCAAAAAAGAATATCTTTGGAGCTTTCATAAGCTCAGTTCTCTTATTGGTGTAGAAAGGCCGGCTTCTCAAACAAATAAATGTTTTCTCCAGCACATTCATATAACTTAATAAATCAGCATAGGCAAACCCGCTTATCTCCGAAAGTTCGGCATAATTGATTACATTCCCTGTTTGCAGAGCCAAAGCATGAATTAATTTACTTAGCCGGTAATCTTCAGGAAGATTTAAAACTTCCCGGATTTCCCTTAAGAAATAGGTGTTGTAGATATTTTTTAGGACTATTTCTTTTTCTTCTTTATTTTTTGCCAAGACGACCCGGGGATAGCCTCCAAATACACAAAATTCATTAAAGAAAGGAATTATTTTGTCTGTGATTGGCTTTGTTACCGGTTTTGTCGTCAGAGTTATCGCCGGTTTTGTTAACTCTCTTTTTGCGAACTCTCTTTTTGCATAAAGCTGGTATAGCTTTGGCTCTTTAAAATTGAGATATTCTTCAAAAGAGAAAGGATACAGATTAAACACAAACACCCTCCCCGCCAAATATTTAATTCCCTGAATAGACAATCCGCTAATGGAAGAGCCGGAAATAAAAATCTTGATTTTATAAGTGTCATAAATGTACTTAAGGTTTTTGCCGCCTTCTTTAGCATACTGGAATTCATCAATAAACAAATAATTATTATTTCTAACGTAAAGCTCGGCAAATGATTTTATGTCTTCGTTGAACAACTCCAATGTTTCCCTGTCTTCAAAATCCAGAAAAACTGCCTGGCTAAGGCTTTCAAAGAGATGCCTGAGCAGCGTTGTTTTACCGCTTTGCCTTGGCCCGACTACGGCAATAATCTCCCTGCGCTTAATATACTTTTTCAGTTTCCTTTCTAAAAATCTCTCTGCGTACATTTTACTCCTGCTAAAATTATAATATTTATAGAAAAAGCAGGCTTATATAAAAAACTTTCTCTTCTTTTCTTTATATTTTACCCCTGCTGAAATTATCATTTTTGTAGGAAAAGCAGGGTTATGTGGTAAAAACTACTTAAAACATAGGGTAAAACATAGGGCACGCCTGTTAACTTCAATTTTTTATGACCGTGCAGAGAGACTGGTGCAAGAAGGGATAGTTTTTCCATATGAATATCTGAATCAGCAAAAATAATCTTATGCTCTAACTTCTTGCTCTTTTTCTGCTTTCTCAGCATACTCCCAACATAAAAAATTGTTGAGTTCAATTAATTTCTTAACGACAGGGTTGTTGATGTTTATTTTGTATAAAATTATACCAGCCATTGTTCTGGTGGAGACTACAATTCTGTCTTGTTCCAATCGTGGCCACAATTTCTTTAAGGTTTGGAAGTTTACGTTAGAGTTACTGGCTATCTCAGTTATTGGGTAGTCAAAGTCTCTCGAGTAGAGGAGAAAGTCCATTATCCTGATTAAGGGGTAGTCACCAAATGTCCTAATAAATATCGAGTTTTCTTCCATTTTGATGCAAGAAGGGCTGGTCCTTCTGCACAAAAGGACTTGTCCTTTTTGTGTTAAAAAGTAGTGCCACTATATATATTTTTTGGTGTTTTTGATTATGTTTTTTGTAATAAGAGGCTTTTTATATTTTTAGGCATTTTAAAGGGATTAATGGAAAAAGAGGAAGTAAAAGGCTTTATTGTAAAGAAATTGTTTCAGCACGGCTATATTGGCGGAAGGCATACAGATATTGAAAATTTGAAGAAAGGCTTACCGGGACATTTCAGGGGCGATGCCAAGAAAGCTGCTGAAGAATTGATTAAAGAAGATATTTTGATTTCAAAGAGAACATCTTATGGACATCATGTTTCATTGAATCCCCGTAAGAGAGAAGAATTAGAAAAGTATCTAAAGCAGACATCCACTACGCCCCCGCTTACATCTAGTTTTACAGAGAGATAAAGGCAACAACACAAAAGTTTAGCGACTACAAGGAGTACGTTTCTAGAGGGTTTTCAAATTGCACATCACGGCGTTATGTTTGGTGGGGGTCTAGGGAGCGGGGGTAACATGAAATACGACGAAGGCGCCAATAGATAGTGAGCGCTCGTCGCGCGTGAAAAAGTGCTGGAAGCGAGAGTATGGATGCTCTAACAAAAAAAAGGAAAAGCATTGAATACAACGGAGTACTTTATGCTCCTGTAAGAAAATAAGCTCTAACCCTTCTTTTTTCTTTTATTATTTACACTGTCGTTGTTCCAGTCGTTGTTCCTTTTACTGTCATTGTTCCTATTCCTTCCGCCTGCAGGAGCAGAAAAGGTCTTTATCTTCCAGCCGCTTACGCCTAAAATTGTCAGGACTGTAGCTGCAACAATCAAAGCCAGCTCCCAGTTTGTTTTTATCTTCTCAAACGGGCCTGCTGCCCGTCCTACGCCAGGCTGATTTTCTGGAGCGACAACTTCTTCTGCCGCACAGAAATCAATCTCTTTGGGCTTTTCCTGATAAGTTTTGCAGGAATTCTGCTCGGTGCATTCTCTTGTTCTTTTCCCGTCAGCACAATCGCTCCAGAGAGTGCAAACCCAGTCTTCTGCACAGGCCGTTTTTTTAACTGCTGGTGCTGCCTCCTTCTCGGCAACCGCTTCCTTGCTTTCTTCCTTGACTACTACAGGATTAGTTTCATCATTATCACTCTTAGAGCTACAGCCCGGATCATTGGGGTAGTCAATTAGGCCATCTTTATCGTTATCTTTCTTATCATTACACTGGGCTAAGTAACCGCCCCCTCCGCCGCCTCCACCACCGCCACCGCTGTTTTGGTTATTGCCCGGAGGAGGATTATTGTTAGCATTGTCAATAACATTAAAAGAAGCATTTGCAGTTGCGCTATTACCAGTGTTATCTTGCGCAGTTAAGAAAACTGTTTTTAGTCCGGCTGTGGAAGTATCGGCAGCAGTTATGTTTCCAACGCTGACATTTCCTCCGAAAGCCTGGGAATTGTCTGTTACATTACTGTAAGTACAACTTTGATTTTCATTAAGGTTGACATCGGCACAGGCAAAACCAATAATTTCCGGAGGGGTTTTGTCTATGTTCACGATAATAGTTTCAGCGGCATTATAATTCCCTGCCCCATCCCCGGCCCAAATTCTTAAAATGTAACTCCCGTCAGGAATGGGATAACCCCAGTCAGGATTTATATTAACGTCAACAGTTACGGTCCAGATGTCAGGCGCAGTATTGCTTAAAGGCGAAGCTGCTCCAAGTATTTTCCCGTCACTGGCATTCTCAAAACGGTAGGTTACTACTGATATTGGAGAAAGCTCGTCTGTAATGGTCGTGTTAAGCACAAAATTGGTGTTAAGCCAGCTTCCGCTTACTGGTGTAGGAGGAGCAAAAGCTACTGCCGGAATAGTGCTGTCAATAATAAAATAAGTAGTTTCGCTGTCATTGACATTTCCATAAGTATCGTTGGCAATCACCTGTACGGTATGTGTTCCATCAATAAAGTTTGCCGCAGGAATCACGCCATACCAATAAAGGCCCTTGGGCTCATAAATTAAGTCTGTGAGATTGATATAATCTTCCCCATTGCTGATTTTAAAAATAATGGTATCTAAATTTTCATCGCCGACATTGGCTGCAAAAGTTATGCCTACATCTTCTTTAAAATATCTGCTTTCATCGCTGGGGGAAAGGATAGTTACGGATGGCGGGGTGATGTCCGGCCCTGCTTCCGCTTCTTCGCTAAAATTGGTAGTAAATGTAACCTGAGCTTCAGCAGGATTACTATGCATATCCTGACAGACCACTTTCACATTATAAGTGTAATTGTCTTTTAAGCCCGTTAAGTTATAAGAATGCGCTAAGCCGTCTTCCGAGAACATAATATCCAGAGCAAACTCGTCTCCATAAAACATGCAAAGAGCAGTTTCATCGGTGGTTACAGCCAATAAGGTATAATTCTCTGTTACTACTGATTCATTCACGGGAAGGTTGATAGTAATCTGGGGAGGGGTGGAGTCTGCATCGCAAGAGACAGGGTTTCCATCGGGGTAAGGTGCGTTAAGGAAAGGACAAAAGTTAACAACACCTAAAGAATTGTCATCGTAAAAATCATAAATTCCCGCGGCGATTTCGGCAGGGTTAGTGGTGCCCCAGTAGTTGTTTGGTGCTACAATGTTCGCTGGTTGATCATTGTAAAAATTATATCCTAAATTATCAGATATACTATTGAATTCAATTATAGCATCCTGAGACTTCACATCAAAACCAAAAATATTATCATGCACTTCATTGTACCGTATACTGTTATTGCTGGAAAGCGAATCAATGAAAAACCCAATACCGCTGGTCTTTAACTCGTTTCCTACAAAAACATTGTTCGATGCTTCCCACAATACAAAACTATACGTCGTAGCATTTTCAATAACATTATTACTAATTTCATTATACATCGAATCTACTACGACAATACCATAAGGACAAGAAGAAATTGTATTATTATAAACTTTATTATAATAGGAATAAGGATTGGCGAGAGTTATACCTCCTAAGAAGTCTTTTATATTACAATTTTTAATAACAACGTTGTTGCGTCCATCAAGTATCCCGTTGTTTCCGCTTCCTTCCCCTTCCAAAACAGCCCCATTGCAATCCAGTGAAACATTATCAGCACCAATTTCTATTCCCTTCGGCAAATTATAAGTTCCCGGACAGAAAGTAGTGTTTTCGGTGATAACCATTCCATCTGTCGGGGTTACACAAGCTAAAGCACCTTCCGCAAATACCAAAACAAGAAGTCCTAATAGTAATATAAATAATACTCTTCTCATTTTACCCCCCATTTGCTTTAAAACAGCCATTTTATATAAAACTTCTTCTCTTTAAGTGTCTTTACCACTAATTTAACTACTAAATAATGGTTATTTTATAAATGTTTTGGCGGAAAAGATAAAAGTGTTGCTGCAATAGCTGTTGAGATTTAAATAGCGCATTCCCCTATTCACAAAGATAACTTTCCCCTATTCAAAAAGATGCTCACTTCCCCGCAGCAATTTCAATAACGTCCATGTGCCTAAGCAAATAATCTTTTCCTACAGATTTCTTTGTCCTTACGTCTTTGGCACAAATGAAATTCCTGCCGAAATCGGTATGCAGCTTAAAAGCAAAGTCCAAAGCGGTTGTTTTTGGAGGCATTAAAAAACAGTCCGGCAATACTCTGCCTTCCGAATCTTCCAGCTTGCTCACTCCGCCCGGAAAGACAGCGATATATCTCAGCAGCTCAAATACCGCAGCATCCAATACCTGCTGCACTCCGGCTGAGCCAAACTTGTCCAGAATATTTTTCTCAATAAACTCCAGGGCTTTTTTTTGTTTTTCATTTAACTTCTGCCCGGCAACAATTTCAAAATGGTTGCTCCCCGGGATGTATTCAAGCAAACCGCTTTTTGCTGCTTCCCGCAAGGCCAGCTCCGATTCAGAAGAGCAGCCGACAAACTGGTAACTGGGAAAATGCTCTTTCAGCCTAATTAAATTTTTCTCCGCACCAGGAACATCTATCTTATTGCCGGCAATAATCATCGGTTTTGTCTTCTGCCGGAGCATCCTGGCTAACTTAGCCAGCTCTCCTTCCGACCAGCTGCCGGGCCTCTCCTTATTGAGAGCTAGCTTTTTAATTGCCTCATCAACCATTCCTTCCGTAACTTTCAGCCCCGAGAGCTGTTTTCCCAGGGCGACTTTAATTTCCAGCTTTTCCTGCATCACTGTCCGGGCAAATTTCTCCCACCCTTTCTTTAAGATGCCCAAGTACCACATGTCCATTTCCACTTCCAGAAATTTCACATCTTCTGCGGGATCATAACTTCCTGCTTCTACAACTTCGCCTTTCTCATTTGTAGAGCCGGAAATGTCAATGACGTGAATGAGCACATCTGCCTGCCGCAAGTCATCCAAAAACTGGTTGCCCATACCCAGGCCTTTATGCGCTCCCGGAACCAAACCGGCTACATCAATCAACTGCACGGGAACAAAGCGATAATCTTTCAAAACATAGCCATTCCTGGGATTAGAAACCTTCCCGAACTCCCGCGCCGGATCTTTTACTTTCACATACCCTACTCCGGAATTGGGCTTGATGGTCACAAATGGATAATTGGCTATCTCCACTTCCGCAAGAGTTGCTGCCTTAAAAAAAGTACTTTTCCCAACATTGGGTTTTCCGACAACACCTATTAGCATTGTAGTTCTGAAATGCAAATAATTTATAAATATTGGGGGAGAAAAATTGAACA
>JBFMFP010000005.1:0-9071 GCA_040751885.1 Nanobdellota archaeon | reverse complement strand
ACTTCCGCAAGAGTTGCTGCCTTAAAAAAAGTACTTTTCCCAACATTGGGTTTTCCGACAACACCTATTAGCATTGTAGTTCTGAAATGCAAATAATTTATAAATATTGGGGGAGAAAAATTGAACAAGAAAATTGAAAAATAATTTTCTTGAGTTTACAAAGTCTTTCATACTTTATAAACAACAAAAAAAATTAAATGAAAAAATTTTGAAGAAAAATTAAGTTTAAAAGAGCTGAACAAAAATAAACTAAAAAAAAGAACATGAAAAAAGAACATGCTCAAAGCAGAATTGCATACCCACGTAAAAGGAGACCCTGAAGATAACATCCCTTACACAGCTGAAATGCTCATTGACCATGCCGCTGAACTTAATTTTGACGTTTTGGGGATCACCTGCCATGATTATGTTTATGAAGAGCAGGAGCCCCTCAAAAAATATGCAGAGAAAAAAAACATCCTTCTTCTTTTTGGAGCAGAAATAACTATTGAAGGAAAGCATACTTTAGTCTACAACATCACCAACAAAGAAAGAAAAAAAATAAAAACGTTTGAAGAGCTAAAGAGATTAAAAATAAACAAATTAAAAAAAGAACAAAATAACACAAACAAATTAAAAAAAGAAGGAATAAACAACAGAAAGCTGAGCAAAAAACCAATCTTCGTTATTGCCCCGCACCCATTCAACTTAGCTCCCTCTTGTCCTAAAAAAAATATACTTAAATACGGAGATTTATTTGACGCCTGGGAATTTTCATTCTTTTTTACAAAATGGTTTAACCCGAATAAAAAGACGCTGCGTCTGGCAAAGAAATTAAACAAGCCCGTCGTCGGCAATTCCGATGTGCATCTGCTCAAAGACCTGGGCAGGACTTACACTTTGATTGATGCTCCTTTGTCGGAAAAAGCTATATTTGCGGCCATAAAGCAAGGAAAAACTAAAGTCGTCGGCAGGCCGTTAAAAGGGTATGAATTTTGTTATGTTATTGTGAAATTTGGGTTCTCTTTTTTAAAGAAAAGATTTTTAGGGAGATCTCAGGGAAATGAAGATTCATTCTGACAATCAAATCTTCAAACTAGTTACCTTGCTTACCCCATCATTCATGCTTACGCCAAACAAAGTGTCTGCTTCGGAAATTATGGCATCATTGTGCGAGATTACTACGTATTGGGCCCTGTCAGCATAGCTTCTCAGAAGCTTGGCCAGAATTTCGGAATTGTGCTTATCCAAAGCAGAATCAATTTCGTCCAAAATGTAAAATGAAGCCGGCTGGAATTCCTGAATAGCAAAAATAAATGAAAGTGCAGTAAGAGCTTTCTCCCCGCCCGATAACGACTTTAAATCCATGTATCTGTTACCGGTAAGCTTAACCTTAATGCTTAGCCCGTCTTCAAAGGGATTGTCAGGATTGTCAAGCTGCAGGTAAGCTTTTCCTTTCGTAAACAGGCTTTCAAATATTTTCTGGAAATTTTCATTGGCTTTGTCAAACGTTTTCATGAAATGCTCTTTCTTTTTGGATTCAATCTCATTCATAAGCGCGAGAACATCGGTCTTTTCTTTTTCCAGGCTTTTTTTCTTTTCAATCAGCTTGTTAAATTCTGCCTCCACCTGTTCGTACACTTCCAGAGCTTTCATGTTCACGGCAGACATCTGCGCAAGCATGACTTCAAACTTATTTATTTCTGCCTGCAATTCCTCAGCTTTCTTGTCTCTAAACAACTCAACGCCCTTATACTTCCTGAATTCTTCCTCCAAACCGGCTAATTTGGCTTTTACTTCCGCATTCTTGAGAGAAACAAGATTAGCTTCCCTTTCGCTTTCACGTGCTTTCTCCCTGATGCTCTCAATTTCAGTTTCGGTCTTGCTTATTTCTGCACTTAATTTCTCCCTGCGGTTAAACAGCTCCTTATATTTAGAGTAGAATTCCCTGCTTTCATCTTCTTTTTTAGCCAGCTCTTTTTCCCTTTTGCTGATTTTTTCCACCAGTGCTTTAATCTCTTCACTGAAACGGCTTTCTTCCTTATCATGCTGCTTAAGGATTTCCAGAATTTTTTCCTTTTCCGGAGTAATCATGCCTTCAATCTGCGAAGAAGAATTCTTAAGATCGCTTTCCAGCCGCAATATCTCTTCGCGGCATTTCTGCTTGGATTCTTCAAAGGCGCTCAGCTGCGCCAGCAAACGCGGATTCCTCAGCTGAGTTATCTCCTCCCGGAGCATTTGTTTCTTTGATTTCAGCTCGGCAAGCTCTTTGTTAATGTCGCTAATTCTTTTTGCTGCCGCAGAAAGAGCTTTGTCAACATCTTCAAGTTTTGCTTTCAGCTCTTTCTTCGCCTCGTTGGATGCATCCAAGTCTGAAGTGTCCAAATGCAGAATCTTTTCCAGCTTGATTATCTCTGCTTCCAATTCAGCTCTTTGCTTTCTCAGCGAAGAAATTTCTTCTATATTTGCCTCGCGCTTCTTTTCTACACTGGCAATCACATTCTGAATTTCGGCAATTTCTTCATCCAGTTTTTCCAGCTCTTCCAGCGAATCTTTTTCCCTGAATCCCAGCGATACTTTTTTAGTAACAAAGCCGCCCTTCATCACTCCACTGGCTTCGGCAGTATTGCCGTCCAGGGTAGCCATCTTTATGCGCCCAATGCCCACTTTTCTGGCCACATCTATATCTTCAACAATTAACGTATTACCAAAAACATAAGCAAAGGCTTTTTTATATTGCGGCTTGTAAGAGATTAAACTTAAAGCAAAATCGTGCACGCCTTTTTGCAGTTCCGGCTGTTTAAGCAAACCTTTGAGCAGCTCCTTGTCTTCAGGAGATATATCGTTGCCCCTAATCTTGTTAAGCGGTATGAATGAAGCTGAGCCAAGCTTGTTGTTTTTCAAGTACTTAATGCAATCGGCAGCAGTTTTGTCATCTTCAACAACGATATGCTGCATCCTTAACCCTGCCGCAGATTCCAAAGCTAAAGAAAACTTCTTGCCTACCTGGCCTAGCTCCGCAACCGTCCCATAAACTCCTTTAAATTCCTTTTTCCTGTCAAGAATGCTTTTTATTGCCTGATTGCTGGACAAGCCTTCCTGCAGCGACAAGGTTTTAGCGTTTAATTTTGCAGCTTTCTCCTGAAAATCAGTTAGCTTTCTGCGCGCATTAGCCAATTGGGAAGCATAACTGCTGTCCTGCTCCAGGCACTGGTTAAGCCTTATTGTAGACTGCTTAAATTTGTCTTTATGCTGCTGTAAAACCTTCACCTGCTCCTTATTTTCTTTCTCCACTTCCTTGACTTTCTTGATCCTCTCGTCAATATTAGCCAGCTGGAATTCGGTTTTGTCTTTCTCCCTTAACAAATCCTGCTGCTGCTGCCTTATCTTCTGCACTTCTTCCTGCTTTTCCTCAATAAGCTTGTCCTTGCTTTCAATCTCTGTTTCTATCTCCTGCGAGGATTCAATTTTATTTTTCTCCTTGAACTGGGCAATGCTCTTTTCAAGAGCGGCAAATTCTTTCTTCTTTTGCAATATGCCCTGCTCTGTTTCTTTTTGAAAATTACGCTGGGAAGAAACTTTTTCTTCAATTTCCTTAATCTCTACACCAAACTGATCCTTCCTCTGCTTAATTTTATTTATTTCATCTTTTAACGTAGAAACGCGGGTTTTCTCCTCAGCCAAAGCTACTTTAATGTCTTCAATTTCGCGGTGAACTTTCAGCTGCCCCTTCTCCCCTTTCTGCTCAATTTCATGGTTGATTTCATCAATCCTGGCTTTCTGCCCGGCAATATTCCGTTTCATCTGCTCTATGCTCTGCTCGGACTTGCCGAGCTTTTCCCGATGCTTCCCCTGCTCCAGCTCATACTTGTCCCTAACCTGTTCTTTGCCTTTTATCTGCAGATAGAGATAAGTTGCCTTGTTGGAATCTATCCTTCCCTTCAGCTCTTTAAACTTTAAGGCCTGATCGCGGTCCTTCTTCAGCTCTTTTAAGTAAGTACCCCGTTCTTTAAGAATGATATCGGCATTGTTAAGCTTCTCTTCAACGCTACTCAGCTCCAGCAGAGCTTTGTGCTTTTTTTCTTCATAGACAGAGACGTCGCTTATTTCCTCAATGATTTCCCTCCGCTCCATTGTCGGCATATCCACAAATCTCATAATATCCCCCTGCAGAATAATATTGTAGCCGCTGGGGTTGATCTTAGCCAAAGCCAGCAAATCAACAACATCCGAGCGTGTTTTTTTCTTTCCGTTTACCCGAAAGACGCTGGTTCCGTTTTTTTTAATAGTTCTGCTGATGAGCATTTCTTGGGCATCAACTGGAAAAATCTTGCTCTTGTTGTTAAAAGCCATTTCCACAACTCCTGAAGAGGCCGGCTTTTTGCTCTTTCCCCCGTTAAATATCAAATTGGCAGCTTTTTCTGCCCGCAGTGATTTAGCCGAAGTCCTGCCCAAAACAAAGCAGATGGCATCGCCCACATTTGATTTTCCCGCCCCGTTCGGCCCAAGAATAACGTTAAACTTGTCTTCAAAGGGGATTTCTGTCTTATGCGCAAAACTCTTAAATCCATGAATGGTTATTCTGTTGATTATACTGTTATCAGCAGCATGAGTAGTAGTCATGCTCTTGGCGCTCATTATGCTATTGGCAGTTATGCTCTTGGCGGTGGCCATTCTTTTTTCTCTTTAGTTTTCTTCTTTAGACTTCCTCGCCCTCGGACTTTATTCAGGCTTTATGGAGAGAAATGTTTTGGTTTTTGTTTATAAAGATTACTGTTGTTGTTTATAAATAGTCCTCGTGAACTACTTCGGGCTCCGCTTCGTCCGGCAGGGTTCAGAGGGCGGCTCGCTCCCTAAAACTCTATCATGACAAAGACAAAATTAAAAAGAATTTTCAATTTCTTAAAGCCAATGCTTTTACCAATAGGAAAATTGTATTAGGACCTATGTTACATTCCAAAGACAATAGAATAGAAAGCCACGTTTACACTTGCATTATTGCATTACAACTTTATCAGATTCTCAGAAAAAGGTTAAAAGATGCAAACTCGGAGATGTCTGCCCAGGAAGTGTTGGGTGAATTGTCTGAGATATCTTGTTATTATACTAAGATTGCAGGTAAAGAAGAGGCAATTAGGCATATAAATGACTTAACAGATATTCGAAAGAAGTTACTTAAGTCGCTGAATGTTCAAATTCTCAAATAAAAATTACAGGTTTTTCTTCCGAACTGTCGAATGTGGGAGCACATACAATGTTCAACAAAATTTAAAAATAACCCTTCTTTACTGCCAAATATGAGCCCAAGCCCGATGAGAGTGACCTGTTTTCGCTGCAAGTGCCCGGTAGATGAAATTAGCGCTGTGCAGGTAAAAACAGTAACCAATGAAAGGAAATATGAATGCGTGAGCTGTAACAAGAAGAGCAAGACCCCTCTCTGGAGCCTGAAGGGTGGGGAAGTTCCGGTTAAAAAGGCTTTATACTGCGCGCAGTGCAAGTACAAATTCTCTTCCAAATCAACAGTCTGCCCGCTCTGCGGCAATTCTGACAATGTCATGAAAGCAGACGTTTCTATGAAAGAGTTGCTGTGAGTATTTTTTCATAAAAACCTTTTTTCTTTTTGTTAAAATGTCAAAAATGCTTTTTTTTCACTAACAATGGTTCAGGGAATTACGGGTTTAGAGAAATACAGGTATAGTCATTGAATCGTATTAGACCATATCTTATAAGTAGAATATAAGACTTTATTTTGGCTTAAGTATTTTGCCATTCGCTGTATATGCTCTAATGGTATTATAAATGTTGCTTTACCAATTTTTTTGCCGTCGTATTCTCTCACGAGTCCCCTGCTTTCATAGCTCTTTTCGTTTACTTTCTGGGTATAACCATAAATCTTTCTCCATATTCTAATTTTGTCTCTTCTGTTTCCCTTAATTTTCAGCTCAAATATGACATAAGGTTTTGCTTCCATTTTCGTCATAGGCAAATATTTTCCATATAAAACAATACCATCTGAAATTATGCTTTCTTTTAGTTCCCATTTTTCAAGCTCTCCTGTCTTAAGGCTGATTTCGTTTGCTATTCCAAGCAATTTCCAGTATTTTGTGTATTTTATGCTTCTCTGAAATTTTGAGAGAATTTCTTCTGCCACTTTTTCCATTTCTTTGTTTTTAGTATCAATGAAAATATCAATATCGCTTTCTTCGCTGAAATCTTCTCTTGCAGTACTTCCAAACAAAAGAACACTATTTATTTTTTCTTTATCATCAATATTTTGTATTAAGAATGATGCAAAGTCCATGGCATAGGCTATCAGATTATTCGATTTCATTTAGACCAAGCTCTTTAAATTTATTTTTTGCTTTATTAAATAAAAGTATTATTTCTTCAAGAATTTCTTCATCTTGCGGCGAGCCATAGCAGAGAGTATTCCGCTTTTTTTCTATCGCACTTATTATTTTAAGAATCTCATTTCTACCGTCAAAATCAAAAATGAATTTTTCTTTTATCTTGCTTTCTGAAGCCAGCCATTCATGCTTTATAATAAGCTCTGTTGGAAGAAGATTTTTTTTATGTAGCAATATTTCAAGCATATCTGCACACGCAGCGGAAGTATGAAAACCTATCGTTCTTTGATTATCGGATAAGCCTTCCTTTATTGCTTCATCTATTTTCCTTAGGCTTTCTTTCAGGTTTTTGAGATGATTTTCTATTTTCATTGTTTATAATCATTGTTTATAATTATATTACACTTTTAGGCTGAATTGAATTAAAAAATTACTCTTTTTCTTTATTACAAACTGGTTTGTGCGGTTTGTAATCTGTTTATGGTATTAAGTATATAAATTTATTGATACTTAGTAACATATTTTATGTAACTAAAGCTCATAATATTATGGGACTAAGTTCTATAAAAGTAGCAAAACGTTTGTATATTCAGGCAGGTGGTGAAGAAGAAATAATTTAATTTTACGAAGAATGGTAATAGATCCCTCTTATTTTTCCTTCAGATACTTTTCCTTTGGATACTTTTCCTTTGGATACTTTTCCTTTGGATACTTTTCCTTTGGATACTTTTCCTTTGGATACTTTTCCTTTAGATACTTAATTCTACTTTAAACCTCATCCACTCTCCACTGCGGATTAACTTTGACATCTCCCGATTCGTCTTTTCTCAGGAAACCTTCCCAGGCAATCATTGCTCCCTGATCTCCAGCTAAATCCATGGGCACTTTGTAGAATTTAGCTCCCCTTTCCGTGCACATTATCTGCAGCATTTCGCAAAAACGCTTATTTGCTCCTACACCCCCAACAAGCAAAAGCTCTTTCTTCTCCGTATGGGCCGCAGCCCTTTCTACTACTTCTGTAAGCATGGCAAAACAGGTTTCCTGGATGGAAAAGCACAAGTCTTCTTTGGTAGCTTTCTCTTCAGCAAATAACTGCTGGATTCTAGTCAGTATTCCGGAGAAAGAAACGTCCATCCCTTTAACGACATAGGGCAGCTCAACGTAATTGCCGTATTTAGCCAGCTCTTCCATTTTTGCTCCGGCAGGAAATCCTAACCCGATGATACGCCCGAATTTGTCTAACATGTTCCCTAAGCCGATATCTAAAGTCTCGCCCATAACTCTGTATTTACCTTTCTCTTCGACGATAATCTGTG
Organism: Nanobdellota archaeon; assembly: GCA_040751885.1. Taxonomy (GTDB): domain Archaea; phylum Nanobdellota; class Nanobdellia; order Woesearchaeales; family GW2011-AR9; genus JBFMFP01. The sequence goes on along the minus strand of JBFMFP010000005.1, from coordinate 1,429 downwards.
TATTTACGCCTGAAACGTATAAGTAACAGGGGTCTCTAAGCTTGTTGTAGATTTTACCTATGCTTAAATGAGCAGCACAATGGTTTATTCCCACTAGTTTCTTGCCGTGCATTTTTGCCCATTGTTTGGCTATTTTATATCCCTCCCAAAGGACTGGATCTATGCCCGGGCCGGCAGAATAGGCGATAAAATCAATTTCCTTCCAGGACAGTTTAGCTTCTGCAAATGCCTCTTCAAGCACTTTTAAAGCGGCTTCTTTATGGTGCTCAACAATTTCATTGGGAATCATGCCTATATCTTTAGAGCTGTAGCCGTCTTTGGCATTGGCTAACACTTCTCCTTTATCAGTTACGATGCCTACGCCGAAAGTATGTGCAGTTGATTCTATTCCTAAAATGTTCATAAAATGGTTAATTTTTGAGATTACCTTTTTAAAATTATCTTTTTATAAAATAATTAACCACAGTCTTAGCTAAAAGGCTTAAAATTCAATGTTTAGGCGATGATGACCCCGAATACCTCCTCGACAAATGTCTTACTTTAGCAGATGCCTGTATAACCAGATGCCTGTATAACTAAAGATGATTTGGTGAAAGTACAGCCCGATTCTCCTCTGTTGAAAGGAATTAAGGGAAAAGTTGAAACTTCTGATGGTCTTTATGTAGCAGTTGATGCAAAAGCTGTTTCAGAAGCTGTTAAAGGAGATATGAGATATTTCCCGATAAGAAATTCTGAAAATGTAATTGTCGGTAATACCTCACATAATATATTTTATACACATAACACACTGTTTATATTTAAACATTTTGGAAATCTTATTCAAAATTATGCGGCAGGTGCATCATGACTCACATCCACATCCTTGGCGACAGAATCCGCACCATACGCAGCCCGGCAGAAGTAGCTGAAGAATTCAACCGCCAAGTGGAAGCAGAAGAAAGAAGGAAAGAACTGGAAGAAAAGCTAAGAAGCAGAGCAGCAAAAGCAGAACCAAAACCAGCGACCATAAAGATTGCGTTTGAATTCATTTTAGCGTTCTTTCCAAGCACCAGGCTTTTGTACTAGTCTTCTTTTTTGTTTTTTTGAAAAATATTCTAGTTTTACGTCGCAACAGCTGTTAAAAGAGAATATTTAAATATAACCAAAATTTAATTATGAAAAGGTTTTGCAAATGGAAGAAAGGGTCAAGTTTTTTAGAAATTACGCAAATGTTCCTGATACGCTAAGAAGAGATATTTTAGTTGTTGTGGATAAAAAACCATACACTTGGGATACAGCTTATTTGGAAGTCAAAGATAATACCCCACATTCGACACTTTCTTTAAAAAATTGTAATCCTTAAATTTCAACTTCTAATGCTCTAGCGATTTTCCGTTGGAGCTCGCTTAGTGGGTTTATGTGCGCAATCTCGTGAGGTATATCCATAATC
>JBFMFP010000047.1:0-9873 GCA_040751885.1 Nanobdellota archaeon | reverse complement strand
GGGCGAAGCTACTTGGGAAAAATGAACACGCCTTAGCGCAGCTTGGGGTTGATAAGGGGCAAAGCTACTTGGGAAAAATGAACACGCCTTAGCGCAGCTTGGGGTTGATAAGGGGCAAAGCTACTTGGGAAAAATGAACACGCCTTAGCGCAGCATGGGGTTGATAAGGGGCAAAGCCACTTATTGGCGGAGCGACTTCGTCGCAAAAACTGGTAACAAGTGGTGGGCGTCTTAGCGTAGCTTGGGGTTGATAAGGGGCGAAGCCACTTATAGGCGGAGCGACTTATGGGCAAAGCTACTTATAGGCGGAGCTTCGCTTCGCTCAGGGAGGACGCTTCGGCAAAACACTTTACTTATACGGCGATAAACCAAGAGAGAAATCGTCGTGGCTCACGGACTAGGTTGCCGTCAGGCAACTTGGGAACAAAGTGACCCTAACGACTTTGCTTCACAAAGCTGAATAATTACTTTTTTTATGCTTTTTCCCCTGCTTCTGCTGCTGTCCCTTCTCCCGGAGCTCCGCCCAAAGGCTGTGGCCCTTCCTTAACGACCTTAAGATTTACCTGCCTGATTATCTTAGTGATTCTTTCCCCACAGACAGTTTTCTTGGTAAAGAGACCCTTTCGCTTCTTGTTATTCCTGTCTTTTCCGCAGCAGCCCACGCTCTTGCCCACCATTACTTTCTTCCTTGGAGCCTGTATTCCTTTCCTCATCGGAAAGCCGCTTTTATCCGAGCCGCCGGTAATAAGAAATTCATATCCCCGGTAGCCTAAAGAATCGCCAGAAACAGTATCCCCTAAATATTTGTTATGCAAAGCGTCTGCTTCCGCATCTTTTATTTCCTTCTGATAGGACTTACCGTCCTTTGCACCAATAACAATTTTATATTCCATTTTCCTTCCTCCCGATTCCGAGACCGCAAGGCTTGTCAGCCCCCGCCAAAATGGCCGTCTCAGCTACTGAGTGCCTTCAATGTGACCGTTTTCAGGCAAGCCGCTTTCAACACCTGTCTTTTCGGGAACATTTTCCGGCGCACTTTTCTCCAGCTCATTCAGTTCCTGCTTTAAAGCAGCAAACCTCTTCTGCAGCTCAATCAACTGCTGCATCTTAAACTCATTGATCTGGTTCCGGCCCGCATCCCATTCCAGCGGCCTGATCTTCCTTTCCAGCATGAATAAGATTTCCCTAAGTTCAGCTGCTTTTTCCTGAGACATAACTCATTTTACGAGGGTGCAATATATAAATGTTTGTGCAGAAATCTTAAAATAAACCCTCTTAAAACTATAAGGAATTATCAGAATATTATCCCAAAACACCTTTTAACCAAAAATGCAGGAAAAACATATCGTAAAAATCTCATTTATTGCCATGTTAATAGGCTTATGCTTCCTCTTCTTTTACGCTGAGGAGCTTGACTTTAGCGCCATTGAAAGCATAGATTCCATCCCGCCTGATGAAAACGTGCATATTAAAGGCCTAGTTAAGAAAGTAAGCATTTCCGAAAAGGCTGTTTTCCTGGAAGTGGAGGGGGAGAAATTAATAACAACCAACATTATTTACTTTCCTGAAGAAAACATACTTTTGCACGAAGGCGACTACGTAGAAATTACCGGCCTGGTGGAAGAATACAAAGGGAAGAAAGAGGTTGTTGCCAGCAAGGTCGTGCTGAAATGAGTCCCCTCTTTGTTACTAATTTTGTTACTAATCTTGTCACTAATCTTATCACTAATCTTATCACTAATTTTGCTACTTTGTTACTAATAAGTGATAAAAATACCAAAACATTTATAAATAAAGCTTATATTTTAAATAAAATGACACTTGAAGCCACCGCTGAAATGTATTTCAGAAGAAACCCGCGGGTTCTGGACGACAGATTACATAGCGAGAGCTGTAAGGAAGCTTATAACCGATTTATGCAGCTCAGGGATTTTCTGGAAAGGCAAACAGATAATAAAGGGCTTGATTTGCTTACTGAATTAGTTGATAAAGCCGCAGGGTATGTGGAAAGTATTGTTTGCGCAAGTTTGTTTAGGACTTATCTGGAAGTGGAGAGAATGATCCATGAACTTAAAGAACGTGACCAAAGAAGAAGAATAGCTCATGAAGCTTTAATCGCCCAATTACACGCTACTAACAGGTATTTATTCCAGACTTATGGAATTGGAAAAGACATTCCCGCCGGAGGAGTATTCTCTTTGACGCCTGAAGCAATTAAAAATAGAACACAGGTAGGGGACTGGGCGGGTTACCTGGTTTTAGGGCTGTATGAAAGAAGAAAGAGGAGCTAAAAACTAAAGCTGAATTGCAACTATAAAATAGCAACGTTTAAATATTCCAGCCATTTTTGGGGGCTTATGCCAGCTTACAGCCCGGAACAATTAAGAAGAGCCTATGAAACTTTATGCGCAAGCTTATCCACTTCTGAGCAAGGCCGTGAGCTGCTGGGAAGATTGCAGGACTCCTTCTCAAGGTATGTTGGGCAGATGGCCAGAACCGTCGCCGGCGGATGCCAGTTACTCAGGGACTCGTCAAGCGAACTATATCAAGAAGCAGAAAGAAGCTTTCGAGAAGCAAAAAATTTTCTTTCGGAAAGGGGAAGCGATATCTCTCTTCTTTTAGAAGGTGATACTTTCATTGAAGATACTTTCATTGAAGATACTTTCATTGAAGATTTAGCCGGCGAAACTGTTAGATACATCATGGAGCACAGGAGAGTATAAGTTCTCTTCTTAAATTCTTAAGATTTAGCTTCCTTCCACATCACTTCAAAATACTGCCTGAAGCTGTCCGTTACTTCCTTGCTGGTTATCCTGATTACCAAAGGCTCTTTGGTCAAAATAATAATGCAGGATTTATGTTTATAAAGCATAATTTCTGCCGGGGTTGATTGGGACAGGAATTTAACCAGGTATTGTTTTGAGCTGAGAAAAAACCCTATTCTTTCTCTCCTCCTTCTCAACTCTTCATTAAAAATAATACGGGTGATTATTCCTTTCTTTTCTCTTAATCTTGAATATTTAAGAAAGAAAGCATCTGCCTGCTTTTCTGCTTCTCCCCTGCTGGCGCCAAAAACATAATTTTTATCTCCAGTTTCACATTCTTCCAGAAGATCTTCAAAAACAGTCTTCAATCCATTCCACCCTTGAAATACTTCCACATTTATTTTTTCCTTCACTTCCTGGAATTTCAGAAGCAAGGTGGGAAGAATTTCTTTAACAAAATCTTTTTCCTGCTCAATTTCTTTTTCCTTCTGCTCAAGAAAATCAAGAATTCTTTTAGGATTAGCGGGACTGAAATGGGCTATGCCGTTTTTTTCTACTTTGGAAATAATGCCTTTCTCAATTAGCCTGTTAGTAACATCGTAAATATTAGAAGGAGCGATTCCTGATTTTTTCGCCAAAGCCGTTTTAGTGCATTCGCCTAGTTCCAGAACTGCTTCATAGACTTTGATTTCCCCTTCGGTAAGTCCGATTCTTCTGAGATCCTGCAAATTCATAAGGTTATACAAATATTGTTTTCCTATTTAAATCTTTCTAAAGTCGTCCTGTAGGAGAACACTCTTGTCTATATAGTAATCTGTTATTACTTCATTATAACAAATAAATGGTTATTCCTTTCCATCTAAAAAAGGAGGAGATGATACAAAATGGAAAATAAAAAACTTGAAATTTTAGTTGTAGAAGATAATGAAAAGCACCTTGCAGATGCAAAGGGGATCTTTGAAAAATATGGGGAACACATAAATGTGATTTACGCCACAAACTTACGTGATGCAGGAGCAGCTCTTGCTGCCGCTAAATTAGACGGAGTAATCAGTGATGTGTTCTTCTCTTACGACGGACCAAGCTGGAACAGAGAAGTTGCTGACAAATGCAGTGAAGCATTAAAACAACAATTAAACAGACTACGAGAATACTGGGAATACAGAACAGTTGCACTTAAATGGCAAGTTCATGGAACTGGATTGCCGCCAGCAGGAGTTTTAGTAGCTGAAGAAGCAATGAAACAAAACATACCTGTTGTGTTGTGTACTTCAACATACCATCATTCCCTTGCTACTGAACCAATTAACCACTACGCTAGAGACAAAAAAATTGAACTTGTTGATGTTTATACTGGCGAAAGAGATTTTAATAATGAATGGACAGAAGGAGAATCCAAAGATTGGGGTAGAGCACTTGCCAGTCTGGTGTTGTCAGTAGAACTGGAAAGAAACAGGGAAAGGATTAGACGAGACTACAAACCAAGCGAAGATTGGAGAAAAGACGATCCTCGGGACAAATTAATACAACCAATCTTAGAACAATTGTCAGAAAAGTATAAAGGTATTTTTAGCCCAGACGATTTAAAACGTTTAGCTCTAAAATACACACATCCGGTTTGGGAAGGACTTCGGTAAATTTTTTCTCTTTTTTTCTCTTTCTTTTACCGTAATATTTCAGTAAAGTGAAGCAACACCATGGAGTGAACCCCATCGTATTCGACGGAGCCGTTAGTCTTAGGGAATGCTTTTTGCAATATTTTTTTTCTTTTTTCTTTTTTCAACCAATACCTCGCGGTCTAAACAAAAATTTTTCATTTTAGTTTCCATTTGGGTTAACGGGATTAAGGAGGGTAGGCAAAAGCACCCTGATGTTTCAGTTGATTGAAAAATTGCTGGAAAAAACCGAAGCAGAGAAGATTCTTTATTTTTCTTTTGACTTGGCTGCAGATGATTTGCTAAAAATAATGGGGGATTATCAAGAACTGACCGGAGTAGAATGGAAGAAAGAAAAGCTTTACGTCTTTTTTGATGAAATTCAAAAACTCAACGATTGGCAAAACAAAATAAAAATTTTATACGACCATTTCCCAAATATAAAATTCATTGTCTCCGTCTCAAGTTCCGTTCATTTGGAAAAAGAAGTTATTTCAACTTTAACCGGCAGATATTTTTTAATTAAGGTAAAGCCCTTAAGCTTCGTTGAATTTATAGAATTGAAGAATACCAAAATTAGGCTAGACAAACCTGAGCTCTGGCAGGAAGAGATTAAAAAAGAATTTAATGACTATATCAATAGAAATTTTCCCGAAATTGTTGCCTGGAAAAGTGATTTGCTCATCAAAAAATACCTCAAAGAAAATGTTATTGAGAAAGTTCTGAGGAGCGATCTGCCCGATAAATTTAAAGACGTCAATGAAGAATTACTCCTTAAATTAATTGAGATATTTTACAAACAACCGGGGATGTATTTAAATTACGATCACCTCACTTCTGATCTTAAAATCAGCAAAAAAACTCTGCTTAAGCACGTTTTTTATCTCGAGTTTGCTTATTTGTTAAGGAAAATTAGAAATTTCAGGTCCAGGCAATTAACTGCTTCCAAAAAACTGCAAAGGGTTTACCCTTATCATTGGGGTTTAATTTTTACCATCAACGGAGAGAATATCTACGAGAGTTTCGTTGCCAGCACCATTGATGCAGAATACTATTGGAGGGATAAAGATAAAGAGATTGATTTTATTATCATTAAAAGAAATAAAATAATCCCTATAGAAGTCAAAAGCGCGAATGTTAAGAAGAATGATTTGAATAACCTCGTTTATTTTTGCAACAAGAATAAAATAAGGGAAGCTTTTCTTATTTATGACGGGGAATACACAAAAGAAAAAATAGGCAGCTTAACTGTAACTTATCTTCCTTTTTGGAAATTTGCCCTAAAGCCTAATCTCTTAATTGAATAGTAATCTTTTCTTTTTCAACCGTAAGACCATTACTTTATCTATAGCTTTTCTGACATTGTACTCTTTTTTCCGGTTATGTTGGCGGCAATAGTCGCAGTAAATTTATCTAAGCGGTCATCTTAGCAGGAACTTAAATGCAGGAATCACAGAAATTGTTTTTTTGCCGACCTGGTGTTTTTCTTCTTTTTCATAAGAAAGCACAAAACCCTGGCTAACCTTAAATTTCTTCATAAACGCCAATAACCCGCTAATGTCTATTTTGCCGTATTTAATTTCTGCCGGCATAGGTTGGGCGTCCATTAAAACCATATCTACTTCATTTTTATATGGATCACGCCAGAAAAATTCTGCCTTCATCTGAGTTACTATTAGCCATTCAAAAACTTTTGACCTGGAGAGATCATCTTCTTTAAACACCAGATCGACCGAAACTATTGTTGGGTAATATTTTTTTAACTTTCTTTCTACTTTTCTCCTGTTTCTTGAAAAATTATACAGCTTTTTAATGAGAAAAGATTCCTCAAGGTAGGTCAAGTAGTTTGAAAGAGTCTGCCTTGAAAGCTTTAATTCTTTTGCCAGCTCTGAAATCTCTATAAGCTGCCCGGGCTCGTCGGTAATAATATTTAATACGGCTTCCAAGACACTTATATCCTTTATGTTAAACAATTTTGGTATGTCCTTGTAAATGACTTTGTCTGTAATGCTTTCTCTGACATATTTTCTTATTATTCCCGCGTCTTTAATTCCAAGCAGCTCTGGAAAGCCCAAAGTAAAAACAAATTCATTAAAAAGCTTAATCAGCTCTTTTTCGTAAAGCCCGATTGGCTTGAGCTCCAGTTCCTTGAACCTGAGAAATTCTTTAAATGATAAGGTATCAACCCTGAATTCAAATATCCTTCCAGCAAGTGTTTCTTTGGATTTCTTTTTGATAAATAGCGATTCCGAGCCGGAAATAATTATTTTGACTTTTTTACCAAAAGTATCATAGAGCCTCTTTAGCTGATCCTCCCAGCCTTTCAACTTTTGTATTTCATCAAACAAAAACAAAAATTTACCTTGCTTTAGATCCTTTTCCATCACTTCTTCATATGCTTTGATAATTTCTCGTATCTCTAACTCTCTAAATTCATCAAATGAGAAATAGATTATATTTTTAGATTCAAACCCTTTTTTAATGAAATCTTCCACAATTTTCAGCATTAAAGTAGTTTTTCCAACTCTCCTTAATCCGGTGAGGGCTATTATTTGAGGCAGCGGAATAAACTTTGAAATTTGCTTATAGAGGTCTCTTTCTTTATATTCTATCCTAAATTCTTCCTTCCACCAAAGATTAGAGCTTAGCAGCTCTTCTTTAATTTTTGCCATATTTGATTAACCTATTTTCGATTTTATGTTAATTAGATATAACACACTTATTTATAAATTTATCGTCAGAGTGTAATACTTCACTATTCTGAAGCGATTTAATGTTGTTCTCGAGTATAGAAAAGCTTATTTACTTTAGTTAGCTACATTGTAGCTATGAGAAAAGAAACCAAAAGTCGCGGTTGAGCGCTTTCTTGTTTTCTAACCAGACTTGCCACTTTTTTGGTTTTTCTTCATTCATGCTGACACCTATTGAAAATGTTTACATTTTCAGGGGTTCCGAAAATCTTTGATTTTCCAGAACCATCCTGAAAAATAATTCTGCTCCATCAATCAAGAGATGGTCAGCTATCGCCTGTTTTGCTAAATCATTCTTCTTTTTGAATTCATCTACGGTCATAAAATAGGGGCTTATTTTTAAGCCTGTCCGTCCATTTATCAAATCTACAATGTCCTCAACTTTTTTTATGTCTTCTTTAGAAACAGCTTCTTTGAGAAGAAGTAAATCAATATCAGATTTTTTTGTAGCATATCCCTTAACTGTTGAACCAAAAATCAACATAACAGAATAGTCCACATATTTTCCTTTAAGCATATCAAACGCCCTTGAGATAGTCTTATTCTTGGAGAGAAAAAGCTGAGTAAGGTTATATTCGACTAAACTAAGAATACTAAAAACAGATGGAGTTCTTTTGAGTGAATAATACTTAACATTAGCTTCTGTGGCAACATCCAGAATTCCCTGCTTAACCAACTTCCTCAAAACTCTCAATGTTCTGGGACGAGTTAGCTTAGTAACTTTCGTTAATTTGGCAAAGTAATGCCTATCCAAATCCAAAAATACTTCCAACACTTTCACTTCCGAGGCACTTAGCAATGTATGATTAGCGTACATATTGGTACGAATAACGTACACTTCTATTTAAATCTTTTGTTTTTTAAGCTTTTGCGTTTTAAGCTTACCAATATTCTGCTTTTGTGAGGAAAGCGCAAAAGTCTAGGTTTTTGAACGCCAAAGCCCCGCAGTACCTCGGTGAAAGAATAGGCAGAGTAACTACACTTAGTCCTTGCAAATCTTTAATGTTTGGATTCAGAAAAGACGGAAAAGCAGCGCTCTTTAACGAACAATACTTAGCTAAAACATTAGGTGTTCCTCTTTACAGACGCTACCGAAGATAATCTTAAAGCTTCAAGCACAATTTTTTTCTCTTTTTTTTCCTTTCTTTAACCAATACCTCGCGGTCTAAACAAAAATTTTTCATTTTAGTTTCCATTTGGGAACGAAAAGCTTAAACATTAGTTTCCATTTAGGAATCGGTATGATGGCACCAAAGCGCACAATTTAAAACCCAGCGATACTTTTTTAAAGAAACTCTTCCCAAATCAGACTAATGTGGACGTGCCGGCAGGCAAAAATAAAAAAAGATTTTTGGGCCGTCACGCCACACTGGTCGTGTGGACGTGCCGGAGTGGCCAAACGGGATGGATCAGCAATGAGTCCAAGCTTAGGTCCTTCTGGCAATAATGGGTGTGATGAGCATTTGCTATGATTGGAAGATACCCATTGGGTTAGTCCCTACGCAGGTTCGAACGCAGATGTCACGTCATCTGAAAGACGAAGCCTACGCTTCGCTTCGGCAAAGAAAAATCGCGACATTTGACGAAAGTCCTGCCGTCCACACCATTTTTATTCTGAAATTTTTGCGGGATATACTTTCTAAAAAAACAACAAAAAAGAAGATTTCACACTAAAGCCCTCTGTGCTTGTAAAGAGTTTGCTTACCACAGAAAGGATAAATTCCCGTTCTTCAACGTATTTTGCTTTTTTTTCTCAAAAACATTTTTAATCTCCAGCCTATTTATTTCTCCCGATGATTGCATGAAACAAGCTTTCCTTTTCAAGAAAGAAAAAAACAAAATCAGATGCCTTGCCTGCAGCCACAAATGTCTCATCCCGGAAGGAAAAAGAGGAATCTGTGGAGTCAGGGAAAACATTAACGGAGAATTGCAGTTGTTGGTTTATGGGAAAGTTGCAGCTGTGCATGTCGATCCTATTGAAAAAAAACCGCTTTATCATTTTCTTCCCGGAACAGAAATTTATTCTCTGGGGACGGTAGGATGCAATTTTCGCTGCTCGTTTTGCCAGAACTGGCAGATTTCCCAGGAAAGAAAAATTATCGGCGAAGACTTACCGCCGAAAAAAATCAAAGAGGAAGCAGGCAGCCTGCCCAGCATTGCTTACACTTACACCGAACCGGCTATTTTCTTTGAATATGCCTATGATACTGCTAAACTATTAAAAAACAAAAAGCACGTCTTCGTCAGCAACGGATATTTTAGTGACGAAGCCATTGAAAAAATGGGTTTCGTAGATGCAATAAATATTGACCTGAAGAGTTTCAGCGATGAATTCTACAAAAAATGCGGAGCAAGACTTGAACCGGTATTAAAAAACATAAAAAAAATTTACGAAAAAGGCATCTGGCTGGAACTAACCACTTTGCTCATTCCCGGAGAAAATGATTCCGAAACAGAAATAAGGAATATCGCCAGGTTCATAGCTTCCATCAATAAAGAAATTCCCTGGCATATCTCTGCATTCCATCCTGAATATAAGATGCTGGATAAGAAAAGCACTTCTTTTCAGGATTTGTTAAAAGCAGATAAGATTGCAAAAGAAGAAGGATTAAGTTATGTTTATCTGGGAAATGTCCGCAGTATAGAGCATAACAGTACATACTGCCCAAAATGCAGGCAATTAGTAATTAAAAGAGAAGGTTA
>JBFMFP010000046.1:0-9882 GCA_040751885.1 Nanobdellota archaeon | reverse complement strand
CTAATCCGATGTCAAACATTTGTATCACCTCAATTGTTTTTTATAGGGCAACAGTGCTCAGCAGAAAGATTTTTCCGAGCACTAAGCCATAGCAACATTCAAAGAATTCACATACCAGACTGCGCTCGTCAAAGCTTTGAAGCCAAATTCCCTCAAGTGGGATTTCACTACGTTCAACCCCACGATAATTCTGTTATTCATTCCTTACTCCATAAACTTTCTCAACGCCGGATGAATATCCATCATGTGCTGCTTGGCGATTTCTTCGTACAACTTATAAACAATCATTACTGCCAGCAATATGCTTGTCCCGTTAGCCAAAGCTCCCGTTAAGTCAGCAAGGGCAGCCAGCAAACCTACTGCAGCTCCGCCGACAATAGTCAAAGGCCAGATATACCTGCTGAGAATCCTCTCCAGCACTCTTTCGTCTTTTCTAAAGCCAGGAATCTGCAGGCCTGAAGCCATGATGTTCCTTGCCTGGCTTCCTGCATCCATATTGGCAGTCTGCATCCAAAAGATGCTGAACATAACTGCACCGCCCATGAATATCAAAATATATATTATAGCCTGCAGCAGCATTGAATAGGTAAAACTTCCCCGGATAACATTCTGTACAATATCAGGAGAGCTTATCCAATAGACCAACCCCCCGGCAGGAGAATTGCCTGCAAAGGTTCCTAAAATTGGGTGCCCCCATTTTTGCAATAAATGAGCAAAAAGCTGAATATTGGCCATCAAGGCAGCAGTAAGAATAACCGGAATGTTGGATGTATAGAAAAAATTAAGCGGCCACCTCATCCCATATCCCCTTATTCTGCCAAAGGACAAAGGAATTTCCACCTTAAGAGACTGGGCGTAAACACATATTGAAAAAACAAGTATGGTTGAAATTATTGCTGCTATCTGCAGGGTAGCCGTAGTCACATCACCCCCGGCTAAAGACTGGAAAAAAGCAGGGATTGCCCCGGCAGCAATTTCCGGGTTTGTTGGTGAGGGAAGAAAATTTAATGCCCTGATAAAAATCTGCTGTGCTACACCCCCGGCGATAAACAGGCTAATTCCCGAGCCAAACCCCCATTTGCTGACCACTTCATCCATGAACATGATGATTAATCCTCCAAGAATTAACTGCAGGATCAACAAAAACTGCAACTGGGCATACTGAGCTGTTCCAACTAAAGAAGGCGAGGGAGCCAAACCGCCCATAAGCACATAAACGGAAGCTTCAAAAATCACAAAAAATATGCTCGCTAACTTCTGCAAGCCTTGAAAACGCTGCCTTCCTTCCATCGTTGTCAGGTCCAGTTTAAGTATCCCTGTTCCGGATAAAAGCTGGAGAACAATTGAAGCCGTTACCAAAGGACCGATACCCAAAGAGATAATGCTGCCAAAAGAAGCGCCTAAGATTATAGACAGGAACTCAAACTGCTGCAAGGCATTCTCTCCCAGGCCAAATAAAGGAATCAGGCCCATTATAAAGAATATAACCAGAATGCCCAGGGTCCATTTTAATTTCTCATTAAACGGCAGCCTTCTTTGCTTCGGCCCTTTAACTTCCGGGAGATTTAATAAAATTTTGTCAAGTATAGGCATTCTTTAATTAGCCACCTTTTTTTATAGGTTAATTACTAATTTAATTCTCTATTAATTTAATTTTCTTTTAATTCTTCTTCCGCACTGTTCTTCCTGGACTCCTCTCCTGAAACGTCCCCTTCATCAGAAGCATCTCCTGAAATAATTACTTCCCCACCCATAGCCCTGATTTTCTCAGCCGCCTGGGAACTGCAGGAAGGAACGATAACCTTCAGCCGGAGAGTTGTGTTTCCCGCACCTAACAGCTTATCATAGCCTAGCTTCTCCAAATCAACAGAATAATAATCTTTTTCCCTGCTTGCCCTGCCCTCGCTGACAAGCTTATTAACATTATCAGCTGAAAAGAATTGCACATTGATTACTTTTTCTTCAAAAACCTTGCCTAATGAAGCTTTCAAAGAAGTAAAGCCCACCCGGCCAAGCGTTTTGCCGTACTTTTTATGACCAGCTCTTTTCCCGCTTCCGGCCTTGCCCCTTCCTCCTCTTGAGCCTGCACCGCGCCTTTTCTTGCGTGACCCTCCACCGTGCGTGGTCCGGCCCCTGTACTTAGTTACCTTTCTTCTCTTTCTGACAACCATGATTAAATCATCCTCATATCATCATCATATCATCCTCATCAGCAAATCGGTTATCTTTTCACCACGGTATCCCAAAGCACCGCCGGCGCGGTAAGAAACTTTTATTCCCTTCCTTCCAAATCCTTTCCTCGGTGGATTGAGGCGGAAACATTTCTTGTACTTTTTGCCGTTAAATTCAAAAGAATTGTAATTATACTTGTTTTTGGAATCGGAAACCCTTCCTTTAAACAGCTCGCCCCTCTTAGCCAGCAGCTCCTCAAGCATATTTTCATCAATCTCTCCCCAGGTGACAAAATCTTTAACTTTGGTAATCATGCCCTGATAAACAGAATTACTCTCTACAACAACACAATGGTTTTTTCTGGCTAAATTAAGCATTAAAAGAGTGTCTCTTATAGGCTGTCTTACTTTGGCCAATCCCCTGACCATGACCACCGCCAACTTTCCGGGCTTTATTTTTCCGACCATTGTTATTTTACTCCAGTCATCTATTCAGCTTTAATTAGTTTCTCCATTTTCTGCTGCAACACCTGCTGCACTAGTTTCTAAAGCTATTTTTGCTGTTTCTTTGTATTTTCCTTCCACAATCGCCAGCCTGGAAATGTCTGCAGGCTGGATTTTAACTTCGGAAAGTTTCTTTAAAGCATCCAGCAGTGCAAAAATTAAGTTTAATTTTGTTTTGGTTTGCCCCTCAGTTCTGCTAAATACGTCCCTAATTCCCGCCAGCCTTAATATTTTAGCACATTCTTTCTCCACACACAAACCTTTTCCTTTAGGAGCGGGCATTAGCTTGATTCTTACCGAGCCGCATCTTCCTTCCACTGCAAAGGGAATGGAATTGCAGTCCACAGCCGCGGATTCCCAGCTGCCGCTCCCCCGGCGGATTCTGATGATGTTCAGGCGGGCTTTCCTTTTTGCTTTATCCCTGGCCGGAACCGTTTCCTTGCTTTTGCCTATGCCGATACCCACATAACCGTTTTTGTTGCCCACAACTGCACAGGTCGTGAATTCAATCTTGTTTCCCTCCCGCGTTTTTTTCTGTGTCTGCCGGAAAATTCTTCTCTGCCCTCCGCCAAACTTTCCCTTTGCCTGGCCAATGAGCAGCAAATCCTCTTCCAAATCGGGCAGGAGCACATTAACAACTTCCGGCTCCATTATCCTCAGCCCCTGGTCAAAAATTTCTTCAATGTCAGTAATCTTGCCTTCCTTAACCATTCTTCCCAGGGAAGTTTTGGGAGCCCAAACCCCCTCTGGCTCAGGAACTTCTTCAACCAGCTCCTTTGCTTCTTCAGGTAATTCTTCGGCTTCTTTAACCATTTTTGCGATTAAATTTTCTTAATTTTTCTTGATTATTATAATTTTATTTTTTATTTTTTTATTCTATTTTTTTTATTTTCTTACTCTATTTTTTTATTTTATTTTCCAATTATTCTTTTCTTTATTTCATTGAACTGCTGAACCATCTTTTCTGGCTCAGCGTTGGTTTTTAAATATTGCGCAAACTGCCGGCTATATTCTTCCTTGCCTTTTTTAATGTTTAAAGCATACTCTTGCACATGAGCCCCCTCTAAGCGGTTCTTTTCCGGGAAAACAGTTTCATCACCACAGGGGACATCCATCCCTGAATCAAGGACACCTTTCAAAAATGCGTACACTTTTCCTTTATGCAAAGGGTTTCTCATACCGGTATCTAATATTGCTTCTTTACAGCTTTTGTCCAGCGCTTTCTTCCCAATTGCTAAGCCTAAAAGGTATGCTGAGGGTATATTTTTACAGGAATAAGGCCATCCTAATTTCCTTAACATCGCTGAATCTGTTGCGGCAATTATTTTATCCCCCTTTTGGGCAAAACTGATTACCTGGGCGATAATTTTACTGTTGGTAAAACGTACAACCAGTCTTTTCTTAGAAGACAAAAGCAGCTTAAGCCTTCTCTGGTAGTCTGTTTTGCCTTCCCTTCTTCTCCGGTAATACACTGTTTTGGGTTTTCTTGAGACCATGTTAATCAGCATTTATTTTTTAAGTGATTTCTTATCTTAACTCAGCATTTATTTTTTTTAAGTGATCTCTTATCTTAACTCTTATATGCTCGCTGAGCTTAATATGCTCACCGAGCTTACCTTTTCATTTCGCTTTGATTATATTGTGCTCTTTCAGGTAAAGCTTAATGTGCCGTACACTCCTAAAATAACCCCCCCTGCTTTTTGCGTAGAGTGTTTGGTAATCGCTCCTTGGGATTAATCCTTTATCGCGCAGGTTCTTTAAAAAAAGCCTTTGAACCCTGATTCTCTTAATCCATTTTTCTTTCCTTGTTTCTATAGTATATTTTGTGCCCTTCTTACAGCCTTTCCCTTTTCTTCTCCCCTTCCTTTTCTGAGCAGCCAGAAACCTTGCTCTGACCCGTGAGCCTTCACTCCCGCGCGTTTTCCCAACTTTACCTACGGCGATCAACCCGCGCATATCGGAACGGGTTATTGCCTTCTTGATCTCTTCAAGAGCTGCGGAGGAAAACCTGACTTTTTTCGGTGAAACTTTAAGGATTTCTGCGGCCAGCCTTTTCTTGCTTTTCATTTTTATTGCCTCTTCGTATTGCCCTATTGCCTTTTGGTGATGGTCTTTTCTACCATTTCTTTCTGCTTTTCCCTTTCATTCAGTTCCCTTTCACCCGGTTCCTCTTTGTTTCTTTCTTCACTTTTTGCTCCCTGCTCCCCGGCCTCTTTTCCAGCAGCTGTTTTCTCAGCACTTTTAATCTGCTCAGCCCCTTCTTCAGCTTTTTTCTTGGCTTTTTCTTCAGTTTCTTTCTTGGCTTTTTCATCAGCCTTTTTCTTCTTCTCTTCTTCTTTTTTAGTTGCAACAGCCTGCTTCTCTTTCTTTGTTTTCTTCCTTTCTTCAAACAGGGAAGTTATTTTCCCAATGGCGCTTTCCACATTTTTTACATTGATGACAGTTATGCCCTTTTCCTTTGCAAAACGGAGGAGATCTAATTTTTTTCTTGCGCCCACACCTGAGGCAATCACTGCTCCCTGCTCTTTCGGCCTCAAAACTGAAATCTGGCGGGAATTATTGACTACAACCACTTCCAACCCTGTTCTGTGCAAGCCACGCACTTCCTGAGGAGAGCCATAACCGGGATGAGGTAACGCAGGCCTTCCGCGGTGCATCTGCCTAACTTTGGAATGCCTTCCTCTTGGAAACCGCCAGCGTCTTTTAACTCGGACCGTATTATGCGACTCTTTAACTACAAAATCCGGCTTCCTGCTTTTAGCTTCATTACGAAACTTCAATAAAGTTGCTGAGACCATTTGATTTTTAAGTTGCTTTTTTAGTTGATTTTTAAGCTTATTTTTTTGGTTCTTCTTCAATTACTTTTTATCGGTTATTAAGTGGTTATTAAGTGGTTATTAAGTGGTTATTAAGTGGTTATTAAGTCTATTTTTTTATTCACATTTTCAATTCATTTCTTAAGTAATTTATTCTTATTTTCATGTATTCTTATTTTCATGAAATGCTATAAATATAACAGCCATCCTGGAAAACCCTTCTGTCCCGCTTGGTTATGCGGCAAAGGGTTTCTATCTGGGCCGCAACCTGGCCGGCTATTTCCTTATCAGGACTGGTTACAACAATGTCACTGCCATTTACCTTAACTTCGGCATTGTCCTTCAAGGTAACTTTCCGCGGAACAGACTCGCCAAGAAAATTCTTCACAGAAAATTCCCTTCCGGAAACTGCAACACTCATTGGAAAATGGCTTGAGCAGATCTTTAAGTGATACGTATGTGGCTCTAGTACTCCTTTAACCATATTTTTCAGGTGGGCCTGAAAGGAGCCAATGATTTTCTTTTCCCTTTTCGTTGACTTTGCCGCAGTGATTATTATCCTGTCTCCTTCTAAAAACACTTTCACTTTAGGATGTAAAAAACCGCGGACGACCTTTCCCTTTGGACCGGTAATAGTGATAATGCTTTCGGCAATGGCTGCAGAAACACCCTTCTTCAGTTCAACTTCCTCCCGAATATCGTTTTTCATGTTTTTTAAATCCGCTGAATCCCGCTGCACTCCGACACTTAAATACCCCGATGCTTAAATAACAGCTTACAACAGCTTAAAAGCAGACAATTAATAGCAATAAGCCAGCAGTTTTCCTCCCGTCTTCCTTTCTTTAGCAGAATCATGCGTAAGCACGCCCCGTGATGTTGAAACAATAATAATGCCAAAGCCCTTTGCCGGCAGGTAGCGCTTTTCCCACTTCTCAAAATTGTCCTTTTTTGTAGAGAAACGTGGCTTGATTACTCCGCACTTATTGATGTTGCCCAGCAGCTCAACTTTAAGCACTCCGCCCTTACCATCATCAACTTCTTCAAATGAGCCCAAGTAATTATGTTCATTCATGATCGTAAATATTCTCTTAATTATTTTGGAAGCCGGCTTTACAAGAATCTGCCTTTTGCCTACTCTTTCCGCGTTGATGACTTTTGCCAAAGCTGCTGCCAATGGATCATTTAACATTTTTCTTTACCCCTTAATATCATGTACTTAGATATCATGTAATTATTATGTAATACCATGTTAGATATCATCATGTTAGATGTCATGTATTTAGACTAAACCTCTTAATTAACCTGTCAGTTAAATTTTTTAAACCCCAAATCAGGAGCCATCTCCCTGAAGCATTGCCTGCACAGGTGCAGCCCGTATTTGTTGATATGCCCCCTCATCCTTCCACAGTTCCTGCATTTTCGCAGAGCAATCCCGCAGGACCTTTTCCGCGGCTGGTTAAACTTAATGAACTTAGCTTTCTTAACCGGCTTGTAATCAAGCTGCGTAAACATCTTTCTGTGATCGCTTGTGGTCATTTTTGAACTGTCCTACCTCCTCTCATTCAACCTCTGCTCCCAATTCTGATTTTACGAAAGCAATAGCTTCCTGCTTGGTAATAAGATGAGCTTTTCCGGGAGTACTTGGCGGCTGAACTCTTCTCTTCTTAACACGGAAACCGGGCCTTTCCAAAGTTACGGCGACTTCCAGGCCCATAATCTTCAACTCCGGATCGTAACTGAGCCCCTGAATGTCTATATATTCAGGTATCCCAAAAGAAAAATTACCCCGGCTGTCAAAACAATCACTTTTCAGCACGTTTCCTTTTGCTGCAACCAAGCGCTTAAGCAGCTCCCTGCAATCTTTACGGATAGTAACTTTACAGCCTATGGCCAGCCCCGGACGCAGCCCCCATCCCGGAATCCTCTTCTTGGTCACTGTCTTAACCGGCCTGGAAGGAGACAACTTCTGCAGCAGCTTTAGCCCTTTATTTAGCAAATCCTCATTTTTCCCTGCGCCTACATTTAAAGTGACTTTTTCAATGTAAATGCTCCTCATCGGGTTTGAATTTTTGTCCACTTTTCTATTAGATTTACTTTTTTCTTTTTCTGCCATTAAATAACCTCTCAGCTAACCCCTTTCCATTCCAGCTCAATCTCCGCTTCCTTCTCGCCAACCACAAAAATATAATTTTTGGTTGTGGCAACTTCAGTTCCATCAAGAGTATAAACCGCTTCAGAGCCTTTAATCTCTTCCAGGATACCTAAATCCCTGACGTGCTTCCCGCCGGTCAGGAAAACCCGGGCCCCTTTCTTCAGGGGAAGTATTCTTTTAATTTGCAAATCGGGAAGACCGATCACAAAGCTATCCCCCACTTTTGCTGCAACTGTTCTGGCATCCCCGGCTTTAGCAGCCTGCTCAGGAACAACATTTTTTCCATCATGCAGACGGTATTGTATCCTTCCCCCGCGCAGCACACTTTTCCCGACAACTTTACATATTTTGAAAGTGCTTTCTTTCTCGTCAATTTCTGACGGGAACAATCTTCCCTTTGCATCGAGGAGCATGCGGAAATGTTTCTTGATCTCCGGCAGGGAGACTACGTCAAAAAGACCGACGATGAACCTATGGCTCTTCCTTCTCCTGCCGTCAACATTGACTATCTTATTGTTTAATATTTTTTTAGTTTCACTCATAGTTTCAGCTAGATGCAAAAAATCGCGGATGAGCACCCCTAAGGGCAAACCGTTTTCCAGAGAATGTGCCCCGGGCTTAGGCCGGACTGTAAAAATCTTCTCTTTCCTGTTAATCGCCCATGTTTTCGGAGAGGCAACCCTTTTCAAGTGATTTTTCATTTCTTTACCCTTGCTTTCTTAATAGTGCCCCTTGGCAGTGCCCTCGCCTTCCTTTCCTTCATTTTTAGCTTCATTTTTCTTAGCTTCACTTTTCTTATTTTCATTTTTAGACCCATTCTTTCTACTCTTTTTAGAGCCAACGACTCTGTTCTTAGAGCCAATTACTCTGCCCTTGCTCTCCATATTTAGAGCAACAATCATTAAGTTTGACGGCGGCAATCCCGCAGGAAATTTAGTCCCGTCTTTTTTGATAACCTCCAGCCCACTGACAAAAATAAGTTCTTTCTTAATATTGACAGAATCTATCTTGCCTTCTTTTTTTCTGAACTTTCCGCGTAAAACTTTAATTTTATCTCCCTTTATCGCCCTGACAGCTCTTAGAGCATATTTTTTTCGCAATTCAGGAGAAAGATGAACTCTGAGCATTCTTTGCCTGATGTGAAGCGGAGCGTTATACAAATACTTGCGCTGCTTTCTGGGTTGAACACTTCCTTTCCACGATGATGAAAAATTTGTCTTAGCCATATTTTTTAGCCATACTTTTATTCATTAATTATTGTATTATGTTCCTGACTCATTATGTTATTGAATTCATTATGTTATTGTTGAATCATTATTGTAGTTATTGTACCATTAAACTATCATACTTGCTACTTTAGCAACTGCCGGCCAGCGCTCAGCTACTTCTTTGGCGATTGGGCCTTTGAAAATTGTTCCTTTGGGGTTGCCTTTCTCATCTTTTAAGACCACAGCAGCATTATCTTCAAACTTTATCCTTGTGCCATCCGGCCTGCGGTATTCCTTCCTCTGGCGGACAATAACTGCCGGAACAACCGTCTTACGCATATCTAACTTTCCTTTCTTTACCGAAGCGAGGACTAAATCCCCTATGCCTGCTGCGGGAACTCTGCCTTTGACTGTTTTGTGCCCTTTTACAGACACTATCTTGATCACTTTTGCTCCGGAATTATCGCAAGCGGACACGTACGCCTGCAAAGGCAGGGCTTTTATGATCCTTCCTTTTAACGCTTTCATTTTGCTTTTCTCTTCTATTTCTTCTGGTTCTTACTATTTCTCTTGGTTTTTACTATTTCTCCTTGTTCTTACAATTTCCCCTGGTTCTCATCCTTCTATATCTCCTTCTCCTTCTTCGCCGGCCGATTTTACTTTCAGCCTTTTTGAAGCGGGCACTTTCTGCTCTTTTGAATGCGCAGATTTTTCTGCTCCGGCTTCTTTTACTTCTTTCATCGCGCCGACATCCATTGCACCAACATTCATTACACCAACAGCTTCACCGGTAATAACATCTACGGCAACTGGCTGAATTTCTTCTTTGGTGATTTGCAGGATGACATGATTCTTTGTCTTGCTTAACGACCTAGTTCTTGCCACCAGCACGCTCTGCCCAACTTGGGCATCTATGCACGGTGGGTTATG
Organism: Nanobdellota archaeon; assembly: GCA_040751885.1. Lineage (GTDB taxonomy): Archaea > Nanobdellota > Nanobdellia > Woesearchaeales > GW2011-AR9 > JBFMFP01. The sequence continues at coordinate 101 of JBFMFP010000046.1, read as the reverse complement.
CACTCTTAAGCGCGAGCGGCGGATTTCAAACCGCTCATATTTAGGCACATAAAAAGGCCGGAGCCATTCTATTGTCGCAGACTTATTTGTGTCTTTCCTGA
>JBFMFP010000045.1:0-10037 GCA_040751885.1 Nanobdellota archaeon | reverse complement strand
ACGCTTAAATATGGATATAGAGCAACAATTACGGATAAGAAAAATAATCATCAGTGGACGTTATTTGTCCCGCTCAAACCGAAACAACAGAAGATTCTGGATGCAGTTGGGTGTAGTGTATAAAAATAGTTAAAAATTTAGGTAACTATGATTGTTACGATTTCCGTTGCAACGGACAATTTACAGAGATAAGGCCCGAATATGATTTTGTGGCCGTTTCTTGTACTAAAAGATTTTCCCATCAGGACACGGAAGGAAATGAAGGCTGGTTTTCTTTTAGAAGTGGTTGGAAATTGGATGAAGACATTGCTAAAGTTCTTCATGGAATAAGAGGAACAAGAGAAAATCAAATAACTAAACTCAGAAAATGGATACGAAGCAAATGGGATGAATCTGAAGATTCTAATCAAAGATTTAAAGAATGGCTAAAAAGACAAGAGATGTTAGAGCTAATCAGAACACCGTGAAGTTGAAGAATGCATTTTAACATCTAATTTTATAAACCCTAACATTTTCCTAACATCCATGCTCGCCAATGAAGCTGCCTACCTGTACGTCTTGTCTAAATCCCTTCACAAAATAAACAAAAAACTTCACCATTCTGCCAGGAAAGTTGAAAAGCATAAAAGAAAATACGAACAGGCAAAAGAAGAAAGAAAAAGGCATAAGCACCGAATTAAGCACGCTAAAGCTTCAGAAAAAGTAACTGATCTGCTTAAAGAGCACAACAAAATCATGACAAAAATGAGATATCATCTCAGAACATTCATTCTGGAACTGCATAAGGAACAAAGACTGAAGTAAACAAAGACTGAAGTAAACAAAGAAATAAAAAAACATGCTGTAATGTCCTCTTATCACAAACTTTCTATCTTGATTACCTGAACAGGACAGACGTCAGCTGCTTCCTGATTGCATGTTTTTGCTTCAATAGTATCTATCTCCAGCTCCCAGCAGTCGTTATTCTGCCTGGAATTTTTCAGCTGGGCAAGGCCCTCTTCATCCATTTCCCAGAAATCAGGACAGATGGCTGCACATGCTCCGCAGCAGATGCAATCTTTTTTTACATGAATAATCTTGAATTTTTTAGCCATTTTTAACACCTTTTTGGCTCAGAGCAGGGCTTATTTATATTCTTTTCCCAAAAACGTACTTCAGTAAAGTAAAGCAAGACCATTAAGGTCAAGAAGGTGAAATTGGTGTTGCGGAACTTCAGAATAGTGATGTATCACTCCCCACCAAAAAGCTTATATAAATAGTTTATTTCATCCTGCCTATGAAAAAGAAGGTGTTGCTTTTATCTTTATTGGTAATAGTTTCTTTCTTATTCTTAACTTCGTGTAAAGCCAGGGTAGCTGCAGGTGAAAAGCCGATTGAAACTGCTGTAGCTTTGCAGATGGTTAAAACCGGCACGCAGGGCGTGGAGATGAAACTTCTTCAGAATACTCCCCCCAGCATCGTTTACGACCAGGATGAATTAATAGCTCTTTTGGAAATAAACAACAAAGGCAATTACCCACTGCAAGCCCAGGATTGTTTCGTTCAGGTAACCGGATTTGATCAAAACATCCTTACTGGCGGGCTGAACATGCCGCGCTCCTGTGCAGAAAATTTAGGGACTTTGGAAGGAAAAACGATATACAATACTGATGGGGGAACAAACACGGTTGAATTTGAATCCACTGTCAGCCTGCCCTTAGGCGTTCTTGACTATAATCCGACGTTAAACTTCCTTGCCTGTTATAATTATCATACCGTTGCCACCCCGGTAGTTTGCGTAGATCCTTTGTTTTATCAGGTAACTTCTGAGCAAAAAAGCTGCCTTACCAAAGACGTAGTGGGAATGGGCGGGGGACAGGGCGGGCCTGTAGGCGTAACTTATGTAGGTGTGGACATGATCGGCAATAAAGCCGTGTTTGAAATAAACGTCCGCAACATGGGCACGGGAAGGGTGTTAAGCCCTTACGCTGATATACAAAACTGCGGGCAGTCTTTGGAGTACAAAGAGCTGGACAGAGTAGCATATACAGTAGAAATGTCCGGCGGCGGGAAAACCAGCTGCAAGCCTTTGGATGGATTTGTCAGGCTGACAAACAACCAGGGAAAAATTATCTGCAGTTTTGACATTCCGGGCACAAGTGCTTTTGAAACACCCTTACTTGTTAATTTAGATTATTCTTATTCCCAATCCCTTAAAAAAACAGTCAGGATTATCCAAACACCCCAGTAAGCTTTAAATATTCAAAGTAATTCTGTAAAGAGAATTAAAGTTTTTACTTAAACGTAGACTTAAAATAACTAAAAAAATAACTAAAAAACACCTAAAAGAGGGATAAAAATGCCTAAAAAAATTGCTCTAAGAATTGTTGTTGCTTTATTAACCATTGCTTTAAGCCTGTTTATGCTCACTGCTTGTGAAAAAGGAAAAACCGTTGCAGCAAAGGGAGCTTTTATAGGCGGAACTTCCGGAGTTACTGCTGAATTTGAGCCTTTTGGCGTAGAAGAAGAAAATATTTATTCCATTTTTGACGAAGAAACTTTCCCTATCGGAGTTACCGTCCATAACAAAGGGGAATACGAGCTTAAGCCCGGAGATGTTACTGTAAGATTATTAGGACCTTCACAAAGTGAATTTAGCGGGATTCCTTCCTGGGAGCTTAAAAACAAAGAAACTATTGAGCGCATTTCCGAGCTTGTTCCCGACGGCGGACAGGAAACTCTTAATTTCGCCAGCGATGCTAAATACACAGGAAAAGTCACCGGCGTTTCTGAAAGGAAATGGTCGGCCAATATAGAATACAACTATAAAACTTACTTAATCATCCCGGAAGTGTGCCTGAAAGAAGATCCGGCTGATGAGCGTGTCTGCACATTAAAAGAAGCAAAAACTTTCTTTGTTTCCGGGGCACCAGTTACCGTAAAAGAAGTAAGTGAAGAAGTTGCCGGGAAAGGCATCATGGCTCTGAAGATAAAAGTAAGCAACAGCGGAACCGGCAAGGTTGCCAAACCCGGGGGAGAATTCGGCGTGCGAAATGCAATAGTCTATAGCATTGATGACGCTGCCTGGGAATGTAAATCGGGCGGAAAAGTCAATGAAGCAATACTGGCGGAAGGGCAGGCAGAAATCATCTGTAAGCTTAAAGAGCCTTTGGCAAAAGGGACACTGGCCACAAAGCAACTCCAGCTAACCTTTGACTACAAATACAGAAGCCTTGTAGAAGAAGCATTAAGGATTAAAGAAAGTGTGAAATAAGGATTTTCTTTTTTCCCCAGTTTATTTTTTTCTGTTAGTTTATTTATTGATTTTATTCTTATTTAATTTTAGAGTTTTATTTTCTCTTCTATTTCCTTCCCCACCAAAACCACAAAGGCCAAAAAACTTTCCAGCTGAATATACTCATCGCTGCCTTCCACCATCCTGAATTCAACTTCACCGCATTTATCAATTAGCTCTACTTTCCTGCGGTCATCCAGCTTTAAATTCCAGATTTCTTTCTGAACCTGCTTAATCACATCCAGCCCCGACAGGCCGTAATCAAGCATCAATGACAAAAGCATCTTTCTGGCGCCAGGAAAATTGCCGTTAGCTGCAGCAGTCAGAAGTTCATTTACCTCTTTTGGCTTGGCAACCGAGGCCATGGAATAAATCAAATCGGGAGTTAAATTCTCGCTGATGACTGCACAGCTCTGCATGATATTTTCTAATCTTCGGCAGTCTCCGTCACACACTTCATACAAAGATTTTTTAGTTTCTTTATTCAGCTGCAAATTTTCTTTTTCAGCAACAATGTCTATCACTTCGTAAATTTCTTCTTCCGAGAGGGGTTTGAAGCGGAAAACTGCACACCTGCTCTGGATCGGGTCAATAATCTTAGATGAATGATTGCAACTTAAGATAAATCTGCATGTTCTTGTGTAATTTTCCATTGTTCTTCTTAAGGCCTGCTGCGCTTCTCTGGTTAAAGCATCACTTTCATCCAGATAAATGAGCTTGAACGGGACATCGCCTATCGCTTTCGTCCGGGCAAAATCTTTTACTTTAACGCGGATAACATCTATGCCCCTCTCGTCACTCGCATTCAGCTCTAAAGTATTCTGCCGCCAGTTTTCTCCAAACAATTGCTTAGCTATGACCAAAGAAAGGGTTGTTTTTCCTACTCCGGCCGGGCCGCTAAACAAGAGATGGGGCATATTTTTTGATTCTACAAATGCTTTTACTTTCTTAACTATCTCTTTCTGCCCTTTTACTTCCTCAAATGTACTTGGCCTGTACTTTTCCGTCCAGATAGCCGAATCCATGCTAAAATCTCAGAATAAACGTAATTTATAAGTTTATCTGTCACGTAGTTCTGTCAGGCAGTTGCGAAGGGGCTAATTAGAAAAACAACAAAAAACAATCAAACAACTACTAATCAAAAACCCCATAAAACTGCGCTGGTAACTCCTTCCAAAACCTGATTAAAGGAAATCCCGAAAAAAAGCACCAATACCAAAAGAGCTAACAAGATAACAAACAAAGCTTTAGCCAGGAATGAAACCACCCGGCTAAAAAATAAAAGAACAAGTACAATAACTGCAACTCCCAGCAGGGATAATATGTTCATAAGCTAAAAAAATGCTCTTCCTTTTAAATAATTTCTGAAAGGATGTATGTGCATAGCTTGGAGAACCACCCGTAATGACAATATTTTACGCCCTGCCAGCATTTTCCCGGCTATGCACATACGAAAGGATTGATTCTGCATAAAGCCAAGGACTGGTTTTCTTTCTAATCTTCTTTCTTTACATAAACCGTCTGTGTAGGGAAAGCCAGTTCAATTTTAGCCTTATTCAAAGCATTGTAAATCTTTTCCGTGGCTTCAAGCTTCTTATCGAAAGCCACATCCCATTTTGCCACCCAGAATCGAGCTGCAAAATCTAAAGAAGAGCTGCCCATTTTTAAGAATTGCACTACCGGCTTAGGCTCTGCAAGGACATTCTCCATCTTTCTTATTACATTTAATACGGTTTTTTGCACATCTCCCACTTTAGAGCCGTAAACTACCCCAAATTCCACTGTCACTCTCACTTTCACTGTAGGCCGGGTATAATTAAGCACCCTGCTGTTGGCTAAATAACCATTGGGAACATAAATCAATTCATGGTCGTAAGTCGTTATTTTGGTGCTCCTCAATCCAATGTCCAATATTTCCCCTACTTCCCCGCTTTCCAGCTTTACTTTATCCCCAACCTTAAAAGTCTTGTCTAATAATAAAGTAACCCCTCCGAAGACATTTTTCAGCAAATCCTGCAAGGCAAACCCAATTACTAAACCAGCTATCCCTGCTCCTGCCAGGTAAGGGGTGATATTAACCTGCCAAATGTCCAAAACCCAGAGCAGGGCAATAATCACAAAGACAATTTTGGTAAACTTATGGAATAAAGGCATTAAAACATCGTCTATCTCGCTTTCTGTCCTTTTGGCTAAACTTTTTCCCCAGGCTTCAATTACCACACCAACTATCCGCGCCAGGAGAAACACAAATACTACAGCCGTAAGCGAATTAACAATTTTATTTACAGTGCCATTTACACTCAGATTAAGCAGGGAAAATTTCAGCCCCAAAACCAGCACAAAGTAAAACAAAGGCTTTTTTGTTTTGTCAAAAATCAAATCGTCTATTTCGGTCTTGGTCTTCCTTGCAAACTTATGGAGATATTTCTCAAAAATTACCAGAAGCAGCTTTGCGCCAACTGCCGCGACGATAAGAATCAGCACAGAAAAAACATATTTTTCCCAAAAATAACTGCCGTAAGGCACCTGCGACAGCCAATACAACATATTTTCCCGCCACTGCAAGAGTATCTCTTCCATTTTCAAAATTTAAAGCTGATAACTAATAACCCAAAACTTTAAAAGAAAAACAAAATCGATTCATTTAAAAATATTTCGTTACGTTGATTTTGTACATGAGCATCAAGCAGCTACCAGTAATTCTCCTCCTAATTCATCAGCATCTCCTTGAGAATAATGATAATGAAGTAAATCCTGATAATATTTCAAAGCAAATTTATTCACTTTTTACTCTCCTTCTTTATGTTCTCCTTCTTTAATTACTCTTTTTCTTCCCTTGCTTTCTTCCCCTATTCTCCTTCTTTCTCTTCTACCGGACCGGCAGTGGGAGCTGCATTTTTGGAAATTAACAACACATCTCCGATTGCTTTAACCAATTGATGAGGCACAATAACGCCTTTTGCGCTTCCCAAAACTTTGCTTAAAAAGGAATTTTTGCTTGCTTTAATCTTCCATCCGGAAACTTTATTCCCCTGGATGATGCAATCTTCGATATCTCCAAAATAATCTCCGGCATCAGTAAAAACCCTTAAATCATAGGCTTCGGAAACTTTTTTCATCTTTAACATAAATGACCACCTCGCTGCTGGTAAATTCTTCCTGACAAATGCTTTAAAGCCAAAACACAATTCAATTTAAATACTTTTCTGTTATAGGCTAGATAAATGCTGGATAAATGCTAGATAAGAGTATTTAATTACAATTTAATCACAAATATCATAAATTAACCATAAATTAATCATGAATGTGAGTATCATCAATGTCACGCCATCTGAAAAGTGAACCCTCACTTTGTTCGGGAAGGGGGAATCGGGAAGGAGGAAATAAGATGCGCATTCGAATAATCGGAACCTCGCATATAGCCAAACAGAGCATTGAAGAGATTAAAAAGGCAATTGAAGCAGAAAAGGAAACTGAAAAACCTGACATTATAGCAGTAGAGCTGGATCTACAGCGGGCTTCTGCCTTATTACAGCAGCAGAAAAACAAAGTGCCCGTATCCAGCATTGGCGAAATCGGTGTCAAAGGTTATGTTTTCGTCAAAGTAGGTCAATTCATCCAGCGGAAATTAGGCAAAATTGTCGGTATAGCTCCCGGCTCGGAAATGAAAACAGCCATTTTACTGGCCAAAAAATACCGCCTGGAAGTTGCTTTTATTGACCAGCCCATACAAATAACACTAAAAAATTTCTCAAAGGAACTTACCTGGAAAGAAAAAGGCCGCTTTATCAGCGATATTTTCCAAGGCATTTTCTTCCCTAAAAAACAGATGGAAAAAATCGGCATGGACAAAATTGACCTGCGCAAAGTTCCGGCTACCCATATTATTTCCAAGTTAATCAAACACCTGAAAGAAAGATATCCTTCCATACATAAAACGCTTATTGAAGACAGGAATAAATACATGGTCAAAAAACTCGTCCATCTGCAGAAAGAAAACCCGGACAAAAAAATCCTTGCCGTCGTCGGCGCAGGACACAAAGAAGGCATGGAAAAGCTGCTTATGAAAATAGACGTTGCTCATGAAAAAGATGCTGTTAGATAACTAAAGCAAAAAAAAAGGCAAAAAAAGCACTTCCTGTGTTTCTACATTTCCTCCACAAACCTTTATAAAGTACCACTAAATAATGAATATTGGCAGCAGTGGCGGGAAGCTTACGCAGACTTATGCTTCCGTTCGTCGCGGGATTGAGCGTAGCGAAATCCCGCCTGAGAGAATTTGGCTTCAAAGCTTTGACGAGCGTAGCGAGCCAAAAGGTTTGTGAGGAAAGTCCGCCCACCATAAACAGGCCACTCTCTTTAGAGAGATGGGGAAAGCCCATGTCCCTGGCTCAGAAACGGCACGCCCATGGACGAGGATGAAAATGGCGAAGTTTCCTGTGAAGGAGACGAGTTAACCCGTAGACGTTGTCCATGGAAACGATGAAACGGCGAATACTGGCCGGTGCAAGTCTTATGACGCTGAGTAGAATGCTTCCAAAGACCATCACGAGCGGCATTCGGCGTGCAGCGTTCAGTGTACCGAACGCTGTCTGCTGTGCGCTGCTCTTTCGGGTCTCAACAAAAGGCGGCTTATGCCACTCTGCCACTTTTAACATAAGCTTTTACAAGTGATTTTTAACGTAAGCTTTTACAGGCAGTTTCTGAAACGTTACAAAATGGCCGAATACACTCAATCAGATAATTTGTACTCCTCGTTCGAATCCCTACTAAAAAAAACTAAGGAAAATCTGTGTGCTGCAAACCGAGAAGCTGCCGCTGCAATTGACATAATCGTACAAATGGCTGTTGGTGAATTGCCTGCTCATTCTGCCAAATCAGAAGAAAATAAAGATAACTTTGACAGACATAGGGAAATTTTCGAACTGAGAAAGACACGTGGAAAATTGCAGCGCAGCTACTAACAGGCGAATAGTTCTCTTTAAACATACAAAAACACCAAAAACCTTATAAAAAAAGCCAATAAAGAGCAAAACATGGCTGATGAGCGGATAAGACTGCCTTCTGGACAGGGCGGGCTGACCAGATACTTTGATGATTACCATTCCAAGATAGAATTGTCGCCGGGAACTATCATTGTTCTGGCTGTGGCGATAATGGTAATTATTTTTCTTTTGCATTATTTAGGAGGAAAAGTTTTCTAGAATCTATTCTCTAGAATCTAAAACCAACTAGGAGCCTACTGAAAAATGTTTCCGGGAATGAACCCTAGGAAGATGCAGCAGATGATGAAGCAGCTGGGAATAAAGCAGGTAGAAATCCCGGCCAAAGAAGTTATCATCAGGACGGACGACAAAGAGATAATAATTGCCAATCCTTCCGTCTCAAAAGTTGACATGATGGGTCAGGAAACATTCCAGATTTCCGGCGAAGTTCATGAGCAGGATATTTCTGCAAAACCTGAAATTTCTGAAGAGGATGTAAAGACTGTAGCTGAGCAGGCAGATGTAAGCGAAGAAGAAGCAGAAAAAGCACTTGAAGAAGCAGGGGGAGATTTAGCTCGGGCAATACTAATGCTGAAAAAATCGTAACCTTGAAAATTTCTTAAAAATTAAAACAACAGAACTCCTAAAAACAATAAATTCTTCAAAACGACACTTTTTCCCAATAAAATTTTTATAATTTGCCCTCTTCTGTACAAGCATGCCTGCCGATTATGCTGATTTTACCTCTTCCCGACAGAAAGCTCTCCAGCAGTACGATGCCGCTTTCCATCTCCTTAATGTAACTTTTCCTCTGGTTAAAGATTCTAAACTTCTTATGGGTGTAGCCAGCAACGTAATGCAATCACTGGAACATTGCATGGACTCTGTTCTCGCCTACGATCGCCAGTTCAACTTAATCCCTGAATTTCAGAACAATTTCCAGAGCAAATTCAACCTCTTTCGCTACAGGTCGGCAAAAAGATACAATATCCCCATAGAACTGCTCATATTTATGATGGACCTGCACGAGCTGCTCGAGCTGCATAAAAAATGCCCAACAGAATTCCAGAGAGGAAACAGGTACATCCTAGCCAGCAAAGACTTCCGAATGAAGGTTCTTTCCATCAACGACTTCAGAAGATATCTGGATAAAAATAAAGAGTTTATACAAGTAGTTGACCGTATCTTGAAGGTTAAGGGCTAAAAGTCAAGAGCAAATAAAAGTTAAGGATAAAAAGTTAAGAATAACCCCTGACAGAAAGTGATAGAAAGAAATAGAAAGTAACAGAAAGTAATAAAAAGTTAAAGCCACTCTCCTGCAATTTCAATGAACGAACTGCTGCTGGAAGCCCATGAAGAACTAAAGCGTTTAGAGCATATAGTCTATGTCAGCTTAAAATACACTCGCACGGTGGATGTAATTGTTAATGCCGTAAACCGCATGGTCAGCACATATGATTTCACCATCGCCGCATTCCTGGAAAAAGCAAAAGAAGAAGGACGCATAGATTCCGCACCAAAGAGCCCGGCTTTGCAGGCAAAGAAGCTTGCGGAATTATATCCGGATGATGCAACGATACAAAAAAACCTGACTTTTTATTTCAACCTGAGGACTATCCTGAAATCTGCGCACTTAAAGAAGCACGAATTCAGGAGGCATGTCACGCTCCTTGTCGAGCTGGAGAGATCAAACATAGAAATAGAAATTGACACTTTAGTAAGCTGCGAAAGGTTCATTCATAAATTCTTGTATTACGCCCGGAGTATCATAGACGGCG
>JBFMFP010000044.1:0-10063 GCA_040751885.1 Nanobdellota archaeon | reverse complement strand
CACATTCGCCTAGGCGATTGTAAGAAAAAAGCTTTGCAGAATTCTTGATGTTCTTTGCTTTGGTATCTATGTTGTCAAACAGCTTGTCGAAAAGCTGAAATCTTGCGTTAACTTTATCAATAAGGGCTACATTTCCTACACTAAAGGTTATATTATTTCTCATAGAGGATCACCTCAAAATCTTCTATGAGAAATATATTTTAAATGTTATGTGGCAAAGTTAGGTTAATAAAATTACCGAGCGGAGTGGGGAGGACAAGGAGCGAAGCGACGAAGAGTTTTTACATTGCCGATGCTTTAGGGACTGACGTAGTTTTTTGCTGTAACTCAATTATCAGATTCCTGCATAAGCAGACTAGAATGTTTCGGGGGGCACAGTTTTATTCCGGCTATTCGTAAGGGAGTTCGGGGGCAGAGAATAGCAAATCGTCTATTTGAAGCGGGAATAAAAAGCGAAGGTTTATATAGTGATGATATATCTTCTATGACAATTGATACAAAATGTATGACAAAACAGAAATCAGGATTTTGGAACGGATTTATCTGAGTCCAGGCATTCACAAAAGAGAACTCTCTAAGCAGTTAAAACTAGGGATGCCATCCATAGATTATGGGCTTAAAAAAATAAGCAAATTAGTTAAGCAGAAAAAGACAGGCAACCAAATTAATTATTTTTTGAATTATTCAAAAGACGAACTAACACCATTGCTAAGTGCTGTTGAACATTCCAGATTTGGGCGACTTCCAGCAAAAGTAAGGTTGTCGGTAAATGATTTTCTAAAAGAATTAGATGAAAAACCAATACTTGCTATTATTTTTGGTTCTTACGCAAGTGGCACATACACTAAAAGTTCGGATATTGACATTTTGTTAGTTTTTCAGAAAATTGACGATTCTAAGAAAATAGAAAATACTGCGAAAAAGATCAGTATGAAAACAAATACTCAATTAAATCCAGTTTATCTTAGCTATTCTGAGTTCAGAGAATCATTTCAAGATACTACAAAAGAATTTTTCAAAAAGCTTAAGAAAGATAAGCTTATTTTGATTGGAATGGAATGGTGGAGGCAACTAATCGATGAAGAAGCCTGATTGGAAACTTTGGTTAAAGGACAAGAAAGAATGTAAGTTCTGGTTGGATAGTTATATTCGGAAGAGAATTCTTAAGAAAAGTCCCGATGATTCCAGACTTCATTTACGAAGGACGGATCATAATTTGACATTTGCCAATTGGATTATTGACAAACACAAAGATGAGATTCCAGAAATTTTTGGAGAAGATACATTTTATGATTGGGCAATCAGCATTTATTATTATGGGATTTATCATGCAGCATTAGCTTTGATGGGCAAAGAAGGATTTAGCTCAAAAAATCATTCTGCTACGTTATGTTTCTTGATTTATCACCATTATCATTTACAAAATAAATTAGGCAGAGAAGATGTTGAACTTATTGCCAGTTCTCTGGATAGAGAGGATATTGAAACTCTAGGTGCTTCTAAAGAATTGAGAGAAAAAGCGTGCTACGATGTTCACGAATTATTTGAAAAGAGGTTAGCCGAACAAGTTCGTGAGCAGGCTGTTAATTTTGCTAATAAGATAAAGGTTTTATTGAAATGATTACATGGGAAAATCATTTTGCAAGTTTCCATAACTGCTTAAAGAATTGCCTAAATGATTGAGCAGTGTTTTTATCATAAATTAGGATACAAGAAGGAGAATCCCCATAGTTAAGAATCAATGTTTTATCTTCTCCAAAAATATCAACAGTTACTGGTGTGATACCAGTTAATACTTTTGCTTGTGTATATTTGCTTTTGGTGAATTTTTGATAATATTTACTTTTCTCAGAGAAGATCATTTTTTGATGAATATTCTTATTGATTCTTTGCGTCTGCCATCTTTCCCAGAACTTATTGAATTTTTCATCTTTGGATTCTGTTACGCCCATGGCAAAAATATCTTCTTGGGGTTTTATGGCAGCTAACGCTTCATCTGCTGCGGTTTTGATTCCTCGTAAACCTGTATATGTAACAGATTTTGTTTCTTTTGAAGTAATATTTCTCAATTTCTCTAATCCTGGGATGGCAGATTTAACTATGGATTCTTCTTGTTCAAGTTCTTCTTTCTTATCTTGGATATATTCTAAAATTTGAGATGGTGGGGCGGCTGTAAAGTACTTAACATTATTAATGAGAGATTCGCTTAATAGTCCCCTGACTTTGAGACTTTCAAGAATCTCGTAAATCTTTCCTGAATTTAATCCTGATTTTTTGAGAATCTCTCCTGTTTTAGAAGTTCCTAATTGTAGTAATGTTTGGTAAACTATGCTCTCATTCTTTGTTAGTCCTATTTTTTCAAGTACTTTCAGCTCCATTTTCATACTGCTATTATGGCTTTATTTAAATCTTTCTATTACTCTACACTTGGTGGGGGGAATTATTTAAATAGAAACTGGGTTGCTATCTGTTAGTAGGACTGATGTGATAAAAATGGAAACTGATACAGAGTATAAAGAACAAGAAGAACTATACAGGAGAATAGTGAATCAGTATGGCAGAGGTTGCATCGTTATTAATGATACTGGAACATCTTTTGAATTGACAAATACCACATTACAAAATCGAGAGCATATTTATGTCACTATTGAATTACCCCTTGTAATTAAAGAGGGAGCAACTAGCCAAGTTAATATGGTCGCTTGTCTCGCTGATTTTAGTGATACGCAAAGATTTCGTCTAAATGATGGGGGTGAGGATGAAGATTATCGGGATGGATTAGAAAGTATGATGGGAACTTTAAAGAGATTTAAGAGATTCAGGGATATCCTGTACGCACCAAAAAAAATTAATGAATTTTCAGATCATGCCAGATCCGGCTACACTGGAGAAAGTGTACGTTTGGCATGGACGCCAGATGGTCCTGAATATAGTTATACAATTCCTACTGAGACAGAGTGCGATCTTATTTATCTAGTTACTGATTTTAGGCTCGATGATAATTGTATATTTAATCTTCATGAGAATGGACGCGGAAAATGGCAATTAAGTGATTTATACTTAGAGCGCAATCGTTAAAGTTTTCTTCCCGTCGTTTCTTGTTGTCGTGCCCCCGAATAGTTTAGTTTGCCCCCCGAGAAACATAGTTACAGCAAAAAATTTGGACGAAGTGAAACGAAGTCGTTAAATCAACGTTATACTGAGTTACGAAGTAATTTGGTATCTGTTTTCTCTTTGACGATTTAACGAAGTCAGTCCCGTCAAAAAGCATCGGTTTTCCGAAGGAAAGAACCTCTTGAGGCAATGTAAAAATTGAAACTAACATCGCACTTAACCGAAGTCCCGAAAGCAAAAATTTTCCCTCGAAGTTGAGGCAACCCACAACTTCAGAGCTGGAAAATTTTTGCGTGGGATTTGGATGAGGAGCGCAAGGCGAACCCTTTAGAGGTGAGCCTGAGCACCGCAATCGGTTAAGTGCTGTTAAATCCTGCTGACTACGAAGTGGGAGGCACGAGGTTTAAGTTCCGAAGGAACATTAAACCGAAGAGTAAAATTTAAGTTTTGCCGCAATTACCCGAAGGGTTGTGTTGTTGAGGACCCTCTCACGTTTTTACATCGAATAGTACACCAAGGGGCAATCTCTACTTTGAGTTTTACATTTATTTTATTTCGGCACTCAGTTTTGTTAGGTTTTCAATCTTAAAGGGGGCGTTTTGGTTCGTTCAATTTATAAATGAATAATGTTTAATTAGTTGTTAGAATGTTAAAAAGAGGACAGGTAACAGTTTTCATAATCATAGGTATAATCGTGTTGTTTGTAGTTGTAGGTCTCTTGTTTGTTGTTAAAAGTGTTACAAAAGAAAAAACTGAAGCTGAACAGCAAGCTATGGCAGAAGCATATGATTTTAATTCAATAAATATGTTTATTGATCATTGTTTGGAAAGAACCTCTAATGAGGCAATGAAATATGTTGGTTTTCGTGGAGGATACTATCATGTTCCTGAACCTGCTGAAAATCAAATCTTTATAAAAATACCCTATTACTTTGATTTAGGACAGAAACGTTTTCCTACTAAAGAGGTTATTGCTCACCAAATAGAGATTTATGTTGAAGATGAAATGAAATCATGCCTCAATGATTTTACGGTATTCAAAAATCAAGGCTTCGGTTTTGATGAAGCGGAGATGAAAGCAAATGTAATTTTAAGTAGGAATGTTCACGTTGAGTTAAAATATCCTCCTCAGGTAATGAAAGGACAGACTACTAAAAAATTTGATACGTTTTCTTACACACTTCCCGTTAATTTTGAACATGTTTATTCTATTGTTGAACAAACTGTTTCCGAGCAAGAAAGAAATCCCAATTTTGTCCCTCTTGGTCATCTTTCCGTTGCTTCGCAGGAAAACGATTTTACATTTGAGGTTAGTTATCTTGATAATGATGCTGTTGTATATTCTTACGTCTTTGATCAATATCCGATAGACAGAGAAGAATACGTTTTTGTCTTTGCAAATCGTTATGATTGGTCAGAATTAAAAGCAGATGAATTAGATTATGTGCAAAAGGTAGAAGATCAGCGTTGTTTGGTTGGCGATATCTGCTCGTATGACCTGAATATCTATAATGATCCATTTACATTTGAAGATTACAGCGAGTTATTTGACATCTCTCCAAACGGTAAAATTGAATTTGTTCCTCAGCAGAAAGATGTTGGGACACACAATATTTTATTAAGGATACAAAATTCTGCTGGCAAAGAAAAATTCGTTTCATTTGCTCTTAAAATTGAATCTTCAGTAAAAAAGCCTGAGATCAAATCAATCCCACCACAAAAAGCTACTGTAGGTCTGTTATTTAGCTATCAAGTATTATTAGAAGAGCCAGTTCAAGGAGCAATATTCTCAGATGAAAGTAACTTATTTGATATTGATGCCTCCGGGCTAATTACATTTACGCCAACAGCGGAATCAGTGGGATTTTATATCATAGGAATAACTGTGCAAAATGGAGAACTTAGCGATACGCAATGGATGTATTTAACGGTAGAGAATCCGGTGCAAAATGAGGAATAAAATAACATTCATAATACTGCTGGTACTTTTTGCTAGTTTTGTTTCGGCAGAATGTCCTCCTGATTGTCCTCCAGACCAGCAACAGCAGGCTTATACCTACGACCAATTCCAACAGGATTATGCCACAGATCCGGCATTAGCTGCTCAAAATTATCCTGATTATTACATGAGACGCATTGGAGAAAATCCTGAAGAGGTGGCTAACAATCCACAAGCATATGAAAATGCAGTGTCGCATGATGTCAAATACATCAATCAGAATAAAAATGCATTTAAGAGTTATGCGCAAACCAAAGGAATAACATTTAGCTCTATTGATGGAGATTTTAAGAGTTTTGATGTTGGAACAGGGACGATAGAAACGAAAGGGATTGCAGGACAGAAAGTAGCGACTTTTTCTTTGGAACATGTTCAGGTGCTAGAATCACTTTATTCTGGGAGCAATTTTAGAATAAGTAAAGAGGGAGAACTTGTTTTTGATCAGCCATTTCTTGCAAGTAAACGTGCGGTTGCCACCGAGGGAATTTTTAAAATGGAAGGGGGTGACTTGATTATAACTAACGGGAAGTATATTGTTGAAGGGAAGCATATAGCAATTGAAATAACCGGAAATAACCGGGGGAAATTTATACCGAGACTTTTAGCTCAATGCAGTAGTACTGATGTGGATCATTGTGGCTTCATTGAAGTAGAATCGATAAGCTCTCCTGTAAAGTTGTCTCAAGGAGTTCTTACGAAGGGAAAAGCTCTTATCGTTTCTAGTTCTGATGTTGATTTACAGCCAAATGCAGAATATCTCAATGAGTATGGAACAAAATTTAGTGGAACAAAACAAACCAGAATAACTCTTGTAGTAAATGGTTGCTTAAGTGTAAGTCATAGCTGTGTTGAGGAGAGCAACCCATTTTATGAAGGTGTAGGGGAACAGGAAAAATTAGTTTCTTCTGGAATAACTATTCATGCAAGGGATGGAAATAACCTCAAAGTTGAAGCAAAGGATGGATTCTACAAAAAAGTTATTGTAAAGCAGATTACTGAAAACGAACCACGTGTTTTAGTTGGCACATTTGGCGGAAAAGAAGTTTATATCACAAAGAAAGGAGCGTATGTTCGTGCTGATGGGAGTTGGGAACGTGATATTAGCAAATATGTTAAAGAAATCCAAGAGCATCCTAACTACGCTACGGCTAAAGAACAGGCAGGTAAAATACCAGATGAAGCCACAAAAGTTGATTTAGTCTTAACAAAGAGTGATAATTCTAAAGCACGAATTGTATTTAGCAAAGATAAGCCCATCTCGCAAGGAAAATTAGCAGGACTACAAACGAATATAGGTCATGTCTTTGAGGTTGAAGGCACAAGATATCCATGGTTGGTTTACAATGGAAAGCCATCACCTACTACAAAAGGAAAATTAGATGAGGAATGGTTATCACTAAGCGTAGCAAAATTAATCACTGAAAAGAGAAGGGAAGAAGTTTCTTTAGCGTTGGAAGCAGTTGACAGCTTAAGTCGATTCGAAGCGCAGACTATCATTAGATATTCCCCAACTGCGGATAGCACAGCATTAGAAACCATATTAAATAAATATGAACCTGACGAAGAGGATTATAAAACACGCGATGCCAAAATTGCAGAAAAAATAGGTTTGTTAAGTAAATTTTCAATTGATTCTCCGGCAGCTGTCGAATTGCAGAAAAAAATGCTCGCTGAAATAGGAACAGTTGCGGATGATACGTTAATCTCACTTCTATATGCCACTTCAGGGAGAGAGGAATTACAAAAAGAAGTGCTACATAAAACAGAGGAAATTCATGACCCGGGAAATGCTTTGGCTAACGTCAAATCCAATGAGTTAAGAAAAATTATTATCGAGAAAACAAAGAGCGTTGATGTTAGATATGCTGGATTCCCTGGCGAAGGAGGAAACCCATTCCCACTACAGCATTATCTCATGGAATTAAAGAAATTAGATCCAGAATTACAGAAGCTTGCTCTTGATAATCTTGATTTTAAGAGCGGTGTTTTTGTCCATTCATATTATAAGGGGGAGGCATTGAGAAGAACTATTGAGTTTTACAAAGACGACCCAGAAAAGATGAATGCTCTGTTAGAGCGTATGCCAATGCGTAAAGACATGGGCTTTAATCCAGAAGGATTTAGAACGGTTTTCTTTAATAAAGATTTTCAAGAAAAGACAAAAGGATTAGATTTTGCCAACAAATACTCCATAGCATATACTGCTCAGCGATATTTAGATCAAAGGGGAACATGGTTACCAAATGACCGAACAGAAGCAATTAGTCTTATTATCCAGCAACGTGAACGTTTCGCCAATCAAGTAATCCTAGATGAAAATACCTACTATATCCCCCTCACCCATGAAGAGGAAAGATTTGAGAATAACAGAATGGTTCAACTAGCCAGAGATTCTGGAGTAAAAGAGATTGCTGACCAAAATCTAAAAGGTGCAGGTGCAAAAGATACGTTTTTGAAAACGATTGAAGAGAGTGGAGATAAAGGAAAAACCACTGTTCACTTTTCTGGTCATGGAGGTCCTAATCATCAATGGCTTTCCAAAGGGCAGGCAGGTGTTGAAACCTCTGATGAGTTGCGAAGACCAGAAGCAATTAGTTATGTAGAATTTGGAGATGCTTTAGCAACGAGAGGTAATTTGGGAGAAGTTACGGTTATGATTGATTCTTGTTATAGTAAAGATTTTACTGATAATTTATATCATTACTTAAGCAGTGTCAAAGGTGTTACCAATATGCCGACTGTTATAACAGAAACAAATCGTAGACAGGTTGGTTTTGATAGTTTTATCGAAGCGGTAGAATCTTCGCATGAAAAAGGAAAACCATTAACTGGTTCTGATATTTTTGGTGCTGAATCGAGAACATTTTTTCAGCAAGATTTAACTGTTACGATGCCAGTTACAAGTGGAGAAGGTGCTAAGTTTTCAAAGCCAGAAACACCAGGAGTTGTTGATTTAGGTTCTCCTACGGACGATGGAGCTGCGGAACCGCCACAAAAACCGAAAGGAGAGCCATCGGAAGAGAAACCAGCAGAGTTGCCATCAACAGTTATAGAAATTGCACAGAATGAGCAAGAGATGGAAGAATTGTTAGCAACAGGTTAAGTTCATACCAGCAACCATTTCCAGACCGGCTTAACAATTATTTTTTTCTTATCAACTTCGATTTCTTCCTCTTGGTCACTGGTTAAAATCAATCCGGTTGTAAGTTCAAATTTACCCATTGCTTCAAGCAAGCCATTTAACTCTCGTTCTCTATTTGTTTGGGTTAAATTCCAGCAAACTTGAACAACTTCTTTTACTTTCTTATCCGCTGTAACAACAAAATCACATTCAAATTTTTCAGAATAATAAAAAACATCTCCAGAATTCTTCAATGTAGTGAAAACTAAATTTTCAAGCAACCACCCATCATCTTTAGTAAACTTCAATGAAATCTTGGGAATAAAACCATTATCCACAATATACACTTTTTTGTCATTTATTATCTGTTTTTTCAAACTATAATCAAATTTATTTACTTGACTAATAAAATAGGTCTCTTCTAAATAATCAATATACTTTTTGATAGTATTGGCACTATTAATTTTTATAAATTTTTTAAGAGAATTATAGCTGAATCTCTGAGTAACAGTTGTTATGAGATACTGATAAAGTTCTTTCAGTTCTTTAACGTTATCAACTTTATATCTCGCAACTATATCTTTTATGACAATATCCTCATAAACTCGTGTTAGAATTTCTGGATCGCGATATTGAACATATTCAGGCATTCCGCCATTTATTAGGAATTCTGCGAAATGTTTTTTTAATTCAGCGCGAGTAGTTGTTTTGAAAACTGCCTGTTTCTCTAGCTTAAAATTTTTGAAAATAAAAAATTCTTCAAATGAGAATGGCTTTACAACAATATCAACGTGTCTGCCTGTTAATTTTGTGCCTATTTCTTTGCTTAATAATTTTGCACTAGAACCCGTTATAAAAAATTTAAATCCATTATCGTAAAATCTTCTCACAAAACTTTCAAAGTTGGTTATATTCTGTATCTCATCAATAAAGAAAGTTTTCTTTTCACCAAATAATTCTACTAAAGTTTCATATAGTATGTTGAAATCTTCAGCTTTGAAGTTGAATAGCCTCTCATCCTCAAAACTAATATAATAAAAATCTTGATCAGCGTAGTGTTTCTTCATCAGCTGTCTGAGAAGAGTAGATTTTCCACTACGTCTTAATCCAGTTAAAACGACTACATGAGGCAATTTCGCTTTTTTCCCTATGAAATTTAAAATTGTTCTCTCTACCCCGAGAGGTTTTTGTAAAATAGCTCCTCTTTGTTCTATGAGGGTCTGTTTTAATTTGTCTTTTGATATCATTCTGTCATTAGAATAATTAACTACTATTTAAATGTTCGCATTACCATTGAGGAATATTTGTTTTATTGCTCATTCGAGTTGAGAACATCTTTAAGCCAAAACGCCCCCACTTTTTTAGAATTTTAGTCTAGAGAGTTGTAGTAGAGAGTGCCGAAATAATTTTAGTTTATAGTATCAGTTTTAGAGATTGCCCCTATTTTTATTTATACATTCAGTTAAAGAAGAGAGTTTACTTCACAGTGAGAGAGTCCGTTTTTAGCATTATCAAAATTTAAATTTTATTGGATTTAACATCGCAACTTTACGAAGTTTTTTCTCCCTCGTGGAGCAAAAATTTTGAGGCAACCCACAAAATTTTTGCGGAACAGAGCTGGAGAAAAAATTTGGGAAATGTCCCGAGCTGAGGGACTTTCCGTAAAGTTGCTGTTATACGCCCTGAGGAGCGTAGCGACGAAAGCGCAGTCTGGTATGTGAATTCTTTGAATGTTGCTATGGCTTAGTGCTCGGAAAAATCTTTCTGCTGAGCACTGTTGCCCTATAAAAAACAATTGAGGTGATACAAATGTTTGACATCGGATTAGA
>JBFMFP010000043.1:0-10188 GCA_040751885.1 Nanobdellota archaeon | reverse complement strand
AGTTGCTGTTATATTCCCCCGAATACTTGCAGGGGTCGACCGAAGGGAGAAGTCCCGCTTTACGGCGCCCGTTTCCGTTCGTTTTTTATTGAATTTTAGCGCCGTGCGGGATTGAATATAACATCGCGGTTAAGAGAAGTTCGGTTTTGAGGCAACCCACAAAACCGAATTTGGATGGAGAAGTCTGCAAGACTTCGGAATCTCTTAATCGCTGTTATGCTCTCTGACCGAAGGGAAGACGAAATTTTAGTGCAACGATGCCGAAGGCAAAAATTTCGAGTTGCGAGTTCGCCGAAAATTCGTTGTTGCCGTAGTTTTTTCTTAATAGGGTTGCCGCTTTTATAGTTCAATATCGAACGGTTCGTAAACGAAACATTTAAAAAGTTGCTGTTATAACTAATATTTAGATAACTGGAGGTTAGTAAAATGAAAAACATACAGATGGGACAGTTAAAATGTGCTGATGAAAAAGGGAAAAGCTCGGGGTTTTTGACAATTTATGTGCTTTATAGCATAAAAAGGAATCCAAAGACTGGCTACGAAATATTGTCTGAAATTAGGCAGAAATGCGGGGATAAATGGTCTCCAAGTAAAGGGTCAATATACCCTTTATTAAAACAATTAGAGAAAGAAAATCTGATAAGGATAAAGAATGTTGGGCTTCGCTCAAAAAATGTTTTTGAAATCTCACCAAAAGGAAAGAAATTTCTATCTTCCATGCATAAGGGGGGGCAAAAATTAAGAGAAAGATTTTCGTATTTTAGGAATTTATTGGCGGATATAATGGGAGAAGAAAATGTAAACATCACAGGTTTAATCTTGGACATAAAAGAGACTTCTTTAACGAAAACAAAAAAAGAGGAAGTTAAAAAAATTCTTGAAAATTGTTTATCTGAATTGAAGAGAGTTGAATAAAATGTCTGCAATAAAAATTGAAAATTTAACTAAAAAGTTTAATGGGCTTGTAGCAGTCGATAATATTTCTTTTGATATAAAAGAAGGGGAAGTTTTTGGTCTTTTGGGTCCAAATGGAGCGGGAAAAACTACAACAATTTCAATGCTTTCAACGATGTTAGAGCCGACTTCTGGCAAAGCTTCTGTAAATGGTTTTAATATACTTAATGATCAAGACAATGTAAGGAAGTCTATTGGTATTGTTTTTCAAGATCAAAGTCTGGATGAAGAGCTTACAGCATATGAGAATATGGATTTTCATGGAAGGCTTTATCGCATTCCAAAAGATATAAGGCAAAAGAAAATAAAAGAACTGCTAAAACTTGTTGGTCTTGAGGAAAGAAAAGATGATTTAGTCAAAACATTTTCAGGGGGCATGAGGCGACGTTTGGAAATAGCAAGAGGGCTTTTGCACGAGCCAAAAATATTATTTCTTGATGAACCAACACTCGGTCTTGATCCTCAAACAAGAAATCATCTTTGGCAATACATTAAAAAATTAAATGAGGAAAAAAATATTACAATCATTCTTACAACACATTACATGGAAGAAGCAGACAGACTTTGCCATAATGTGGCGATAATTGACAAGGGGAAGATAATTGCACTGGATATTCCTAATAAACTGAAAGATAAGATTGGTGGGGATATTATCACTATTGAATCTCCTAATACCCCGAAACTTGATGTAGCTCTTAAACAATTGCCATGGATAAAGGATACCCGTAAGCATAACAATCATTTAACCATAAATTTGCAGGATGCGGAAAAGCATATTGCAGAAATTGTTAAGCTATCCGACAAAAAAGGCATTGCAATAATTACGCTTTCTACACACAAACCTACTCTTGAAGACGTATTCCTCCACTTTACTGGAAGAACAATTAGGGAAGAAGAAGCAAGCACAAAAGACCATATGCGTTTAAGGCGCAGGATGTGGAGGAGATAAAATGGATATTGTTTATACGATTTGGTTGAGGAATTTGAAACGCTATTTAAGATCAAAAAGCAGGATTATAGGAAGTTTAGGAATGCCTCTGTTCTTTCTGATAATTCTTGGTTTTGGATTAAACTCGGTTGTAAATATACCTGGAATGGGAAATGATTATGTTAAGTTTATTGTTCCTGGAATTGTTGCAATGAGTGTACTATTTGCCTCAATATTCTCAGGTATTCAGATAATTTGGGATAAACAGTTTGGATTTCTGAAAGAAACTCTTGTTGCTCCTGTTTCAAGAATGGAGATTATGTTCGGCCAGACATTAGGCGGGGCGACAACTGCACTTATCCAAGGCTTAATAATACTTGTCTTATCCCTATTCATTGGAGCAAATATTACAAACTCGGCGGGGTTTTTTATAGCATTGCTTTTTATGATACTAACTGGCTTATGCTTTACTGCATTGGGCATTGCAATTGCGTCAAGAATAGAAGATATGCATGGCTTTCAACTTATCATGAATTTTGTTATCTTTCCTATTTTCGGGCTTTCAGGCGCAATATTTCCTATTGATAGCTTACCATCATGGCTAAAATCCATTACTTTACTGGATCCATTAACTTATGGTGTTGAAGGGATTAGGTATGGACTATTAGGAACATCTTATATTAATCCACTAACAAGCGGTTTGATTTTAGGCAGTATCACACTTTTAATGGTTATTTTAGGAGCGTATTTATTCAGGAAGATAAAAGCATGATTTCACATAGCGGCAACCCCCGTTAAAGATAAGAAAAAATTTCGTTAAAATTTTGTTAGACGATTTGCGAAGCAATTTCGTTAGTTCTCCGTTTTGTGAATTTTAACGAGGGCAACAACGCAAGAATTTTCGGTGGCTACCTCGTAAGAGGCGGACTCGCAATTGAGCATAACGTATGCGATTAAGCGATGTTTTTCGGACTATCTAAAAATATTATAAATTTCCGAAAAATATGGGTGGAGCGAGGTGCAACCGAGCGAAACCGCTTAATCGCTGTTCATTTCTCCGAGCTTTGCGAGGATTGAGTTTTAGTGCAACGTTGGGCGAAGCCCAAAAACTCAAAGTCGCGAGGGCGCCGAAAAATTTTTGCCACCGCAGTTTTTTCTTACTGACTTATAACTGCCGAAGGCAGACTATATGTTGCGAAGCAACGGGGGAGGGGGCGTGTTTTTGGTTCTTTTTCTGAAAAAGAACGGGCTGGAGCGAAGCGTGGGTGGGTATGAGTTAGAGAGGGGGCATCGTTTCCAGAAGATTTATATAATTACTTCTAATTTTATGTATTATGACTAAGCAACAATTTATCGAATTTCAAAAGGAACAGTTTGAATGGCTTAAACATCCAAAAACACAGACAAATGTAGGTAACTTAATAAGAGTTTCGTGGGAACAATATTCAAAACCAGAACACTTTATTTTTGAATTCATACAAAATGCTGAAGACGCAACGAGAGAGATAAGGTCCAAAACAAAAAAGATTAGATTCCTGATTGAAGAAGATAAAATAATTATAATAAATAATGGGAAACAATTTGACATTCAAGATGTAAAATCTATTTCAAGTATAGATACTACTAAGTTAAACAAACGAACAATAGGGTATTGGGGGATAGGTTTCAAATCAGCATTTTTGCTGTCCGATAAGATTCAAATATTTTCCGATGATTTTAGATTTGAATTTAACAAAGAGGAGTATTCAAAATTACAAACAGAAAAATTAGATTTGTTTGCTTTGGCTCCATTCTGGAAAGAAGAATTACCAGAAAATATTAAAGAATTTTATGATGAAGGAGAAACAGTATTTGTAATATATTTTAAAAATAAAAATCACAGAAACTTAATAAAAGAAAGACTAAACGATATTATCAATTTGCCAACAATTCTATTTTTAGAGAGTTTGAATGAAATTGAAGTTATTGACGGAATAGAAAATGAAACCATAAAACTTGAGAAAGTCTTGATAGACCATAAAGACGATGAATCATTCGCATACAAAGAATATAGAATAAAACAAAATAATAAGGAAGATAAAAATTGGATTATTATTTCAAAAAGATTAGATATCTCTGAAGAATTAAAAAGTGATGAAAAGGCATTTGAACAGAAAAAATATTTCATAGAAAAGAAAGAACCAATTTTTGTAGAAACTGCATTTGAATTAGATAAGAATAGGAATTTTGTAAAAAATAAAGGTAGGATATTTAGTTATCTTCCTACACAAGAAATCGTAGATTTAAATTTCTTTATAAATTCCAGCTTTGTTCTAAATTCAACAAGGGAAAGATTAATTGAACAATCCAGATGGAATGAATGGATTTTGTCAGAACTAACTTCAATAATAATAAGAGCGACAGATTTTTTCAAGAAGGATACTATACTAAAGTTTAAGTTTTATGATATTATTCCAATATTTCAGCAAAATGTTTCAGAAGATGATTGGTTAAAAACAATAATCAATAATCAAGCTAGAAAAATTGCTAAGGAAATAAATAGTTTAGATATAATTTTAGATTTTGATGAAAAATTCAAAAAACCGATAGACGTCTTTAATGTAACCAAAGACCAGATGGCATTATATAGTTTGTTTCAAAAAAGAGAGATAACAAATAACCTAGATATAGATAAACCCCTCATTCACGATAAACTTTTAGATTGTGAAGGCTTTGTAGATTTGGTAAAGAGGAATATCATAACTCCAATAAAATTTACCGAAAAAGAGCTATTGGCTTTATTGAACGATAAAAATATCTTAAATAATAAACAGAAAAATTTAGATTGGTTTAAGAATCTCTATCTATTTACATTTAAAATACCATTTGTTTTGAGTAAATATGAAATTGGAGATATTGCGTTATTTCTCAATGAAAATCTGCAACTTTGCAGCATTAATAATATCTACATAAAACCTGAAACAGAAATATTAGAGAACGATTTTAGAGATATAAATTTTCTTCATGATAGCATAAATCAATATATAAAAGAAAATGAGATAAACATTCCAATTGAACAACTCAATGAAATTTCCTTGATTAAGAATAAAATATCTCCACAATTCGCTAATCCTGAAGGAAAGGAAAAACAGCTCATTGATTATACAAAGCTAATTTTTAATGTATTCAGAAAAACAGGAAATAGAGAAATTTTGGAGGGTATTCGCTTTAAAACATCCGATGGATGGCTTATCCCACATGAATGTTATCTGTCAGAAAATTTTCTTCCAGAAGAACTTAAAGAGATAGGAAAGTTATTTTCTCAGCTTAACTTGCCAATTATCACTAATGAATATTTATCTGAACAGGAAGAATTTTATGATTTTTTAATAGAATCTGGAGTCAGATATAGAATATTCCTCACAGATGAATCTATCTTCAAAACCACATTAGATTTATTAAACAGGAAAAAAGACATGGAATTATTTCACTTGTTTTTAAGGACTTTAATAAAAAGCATGAAAGATGTTGGTGGAGATACTTGGGAAGAAAGATTCTTAGGTGGTGGCAGGAGTAATTACATTAACAAAGATGAAAAATCTAAAATGAACAGCAACATAGCCCTCTTACAGAAGAATACATGGATTTTAATAAATGGAAAGTGGTTATCTCCTGAAAATGTTTTTATTTCTAATGAAAAAATTGTGGGATTTGAAGATGCATTGCCAATTATATGTATAGATGATTTATCTCGGCATGGTAAAAACTTGCTGGAAAAAATAGGTTTTAAATTTGAGATAACTTTGGAGGATTTAGAATTTTTATTGAATCAATATTCCCTGGTTGGTAATCAAGAAAAGGTAGAGAGGGTACGCTTAAGAGCTTTAGATATGTTTATCAACCACAAGATAGCTCAAGATGAGCTCACTAAATTTGTGAGTTGGGATGAAATAAAAAAAGCTATTGGAAAAAGCATTATTACTGATTCTATACCTGATGGTGTAACTAAAATAGAAGATTGGAATATAATAGATACCCTATCAAAAAGAAGTGATAAACCCATAATGATATCCGTTCCAACAAAGAAGAGAATTATTAGAACAATAGAAGAAATTGAAGATATCTCCAATTCTGAAGAAGAAACACTCATTTTTTCTCCTCAAGCAGCTAAGCGATTAATTGAAGAAAGAAGACGCTCAACAACCGGTCTACCTATAAAAACAATGCAGGATACAGGGAGTGAAGGGGAAGAATGGTTTGAAGAAAATTGGGAGAAATGCGTTCCAAATTCAAACAAATTTACTATTAAAAATAGAACTAAAGACAAGATAGGTTATGATTTTGAATTGATAGATAAAAATACTGGCAAAATTGTAAAATTCATAGAAGTTAAAACAATAACGGGTTACTCAAATATTTTTAATTTAACAAAGAACGAATTTGAGTATGCTAAAGAGAAAGGTCAACTATATGAGGTTTTTGTCATTGTTCCCACCAAAACAGGTTTTGATCTAAAGAAAGTTGTTAAAGATCCTGCAAAACATGGATCACCAATTGTATCTGGTTATTCAGTTGATTTTG
The DNA here is from genome assembly GCA_040751885.1 of Nanobdellota archaeon. GTDB lineage: Archaea > Nanobdellota > Nanobdellia > Woesearchaeales > GW2011-AR9 > JBFMFP01. The sequence goes on along the minus strand of JBFMFP010000043.1, from coordinate 3,746 downwards.
CTAAATTATAATTTGTTAAAAGACGCCCCTCGTTTTCGTTCGTCGTAGCCCCCTCCCCCGTCAGTAAGAAAAAATTTGGGCGAATGGAATGAGCTGTTAAATCAATGTTAGAATTAGTCGCGAAGCGATTAGTTTATTCTCCGTTTCCGTTTTCAGATTTAACGAAGGTGGCAAAGTAAAAATTTTCGGGAGCGGAATGAAATGGAGCGAACCGAAGGCGCCCGAGCGATTGAAATGAACATCGGAATTTAACGAAGTTTGATTTTCCCTCGTGGAGCCGAAGGCGGAACAGAGCTGGAAAATCAAATTTGGAGAAATTCGGGAAAACGCTTGGCGTTTTAGCGTCAGCGACCGAATTTCTCGTTAAATTCCTGTTAGTTTCTTTTCCCATACGTAGTGTGGGAAAATTTCGTCCGAAAAGTTTTTTCGGGGGCGTTCCATCCAGCGAACACAGTGAGCAATAGAGAACATACATCAAGGGGCATACTCGTTATTTTACATCTCTAATCGGGGAAATCTTTACTGTTATTTGTAGGGGTTCGGGGGCGGAGAATAGTGGACTTACATCACTTTAGGCGGGGATAAAATGCAAAGCTTTATATAGTAATGATATATTATTTATGACAATTGGTATAATATGTATGACAAGACAGAAATAAGGATTTTGGAACAGATTTATATAAATCCAGGGATTCATAAGAGAGAACTTTCTAAGAAGTTAAAGTTGGGAATGCCATCTATAGATTATGGGCTTAAAAAAATAAGCAAGTTGATTAAACAGAAAAAAGTCGGGAATCAGATTAACTATTTCTTAGATTACTCAAAAGAGGGACTTACACCATCACTAAATGCTGTTGAACATTCCAGATTTGAGAGGCTTCCTGCGAAAGTAAAATTATCTGTAAACGATTTCTTAAAAGAATTAGAAACAAAGCCAATAATCGCTATTATTTTTGGATCTTACGCAAATGGAACTTATACAAAAAAGTCAGATATTGATATCTTATTAGTTTTTCAGAAAATAGAGGATTCTAAGAAAATCGAAAACATTGCCAGAAAAATAAGTATGAAAACAAACACTCAATTAAATCCTGTTTATCTTAATTATCAAGAATTCAAAGAGTCATTCCATAATTCAACTAAAGAATTTTTCAAAAAGCTTAAGAAAGCCAAGATAATTTTAATAGGCATCGAATGGTGGAGGCAATTGGTCTATGAGGAAGCCTGATTGGAAGCTTTGGTTAAAAGATAAGAAAGAATGTAAATTCTGGTTAGATAGTTATATCAAAAAGAGGATTCTCAAAAAAGTGTCAGACGAATCAAAGCTTCACATAAAAAGAACCGACCATAATTTGATTTTTGCTAATTGGGTTATTGAGAAACATAAGGATGAAATTCCAGAAGTGCTTGGCGATAATTTTTATGATTGGGTTATCAGCATTTATTATTACGCGATTTACCATGCTGCTCTTGCTTTGATGAGCAAAGAGGGATTTACTTCCAAAAATCACTCTGCGACACTGGCTTTTCTGATTTATCACCATTACCATTCTCAAAAAGCACTGGAAAAAGAAGAAGTAGAATTAATCGCCAGTTCTTTAAATAGAGAAGATATTGAAACTCTCGGTGTTTCTAAGGAATTGAGAGAAAAGGCGTGTTATGATGTGCATGAATTATTTGAGAAAAGATTAGCTGAGCAAATTAGAGAGCAAGCAGTTGATTTTGCAAATAAAATAAAGGAATTACTGAAATGAACCATTATTTGCAATTATCCCACATAAATTGGAAGAACTTTCTGTATCCCTCAGCAAGAAGTTTTGATTTTAGAATAAATTGTAATGGTTCCTCATATAATTCTCCGGGCTTTACGCCAACAAAAGTAACAACATAATCTCCAAAAATATCCACGGCAGTAGGGCTTGAATATTCTTTAGGGAGAAATTTGTACGGCTTTCCGACTACTTTTAATATTTCTGGCTTTTGTGTTTTAACTTCGTGATCAAACAAATGCATAAATTTAATTCCTCGTTTTCTTCTTTCTTCATCAAAATGTCTTAAATAATGTTTAAGCCGGGGGTCAAGCCAGAAAGCTTTTGCTCCAATGAAATAAACGGTTTGTTTTTGTTCTAAAATTAGTTGTAGATAGTTTTTGAAACCCTCCACACCACGAAAAAAGTAAGCTTCTGCATCTGGCTCAACGGATTTATAGAGCTTTTTCATTTCTGGAAGGAAACTGTCTAAAGCAGTCTCCTTCTCTTTAATGATTTCTTTTAACCGTTCCGGGTCAATGGCTTTAAACAGCTTTTCGCCCTTGACGAAGGTTTCTGAGGCAAGGCCTTTCTCAATCAGCTTGTTGAGAGAGTCGTACACATTTCTCCGGTGGACTTTGGATTTGACAGAGATTTTATTTACATTTACCTCTCCTAAGTGTAGTAATGCCTCGTACACTCTGGCTTCATTGAGGGAAAGCCCAATTTTTTGGAGGAGTTCTTGGTACATTTTGTAGTAAGAGTGTTCTTGGTTTTTATAAAGTTTTCGTTTTTGAGGTGGTGTTTGCCACCCCCAAAATTTATATACTTAATAGTGAAACTACTTGTAAGTTAAAACAAAATGACAAAAAAACCAACTTCAGAAATGACTATTGGAGAAATACTCGCTGAAATAGGTAGAGATCTCCGTGAAATTGGAAGATATTATGCAGCCAACTGGGGCTTGATAAATCGCAATCCAGAATATTATCAACTTCCCAGGGATACACCATTATACATTAATTGTAAGCCCTATTCTGTCAAAAGAGCCAGAAAAGATGGCGAACAAGACTTAGTCCGTTTAGCTCATGAAGTACCTTATGAAGGATCATGGCTTTATACACCAAAAGATTCTACTTGGTACCATGTTTCTGAAGGACACAGAGAAGAATTTAGTGAACATGGGAAATTTAGTTTCTTCAGTATTCAAATAGGTGGCAGTTTAACAATTCTAGGGAAGAGGATAGTTCATTATCATACTCACCCCAAGAGAGCCGGACAGCATATGGTCACGTATGCCCTTGGGGAACTTGAGAAAAAGTTTAGGGAAACTGATGCTCCCCTCATAAAAGATTTTCTTATTGCCTGTTCTTATTTATACCTCGCGTTCCCTGGCATAGACGATATTGGACAGTATGTTCGATGGGCACGGCATTTTCAAGATGAATGGTCAATTTCATTCTGTGGAAGAGTTGCATTACCAATAGGTATCGCCACTGCAGAAATTAAAGATAAAAGTGAAGATACTGTAAAATTATATGAGAAAGTCCACGGAAAGTTGGATGTAGGAAAATATGTTCAATATGAAGAGATAGATGGCAGACCTACAATAAACATCGCGTTGGAAGATATGTTTGATAATGTTAATATCGAGATGCAAGGGAAACTGCGACTCACTTTTCAGCAGACAAATTGTGGATTTCCTCTAATCGATTAAAAGTAGTCTTTCTTCCCGCCGTTACGTTTCGTTTAGCCCCCGCCGTTTTAGTTTTACGTTCAGATTTCCCCGATTCATTCAGTTAAAAAATGGAGTGCGTAGCACCATCAAGAGTGTGCCCCATTAACGTTTTAGCCCCCGAAAAAATTGAAACTAACATCGCAACTTTACGAAGTTTCAAATGGGTGGCATCTGGGATGAGGCAGCCCACAGCCCGAGCAGGTTAGGGTAAATTTTTAACAAAGTATAAAAATTTGGATTTGAAATTTGGGAGAGGCGTA
>JBFMFP010000042.1:0-10715 GCA_040751885.1 Nanobdellota archaeon | reverse complement strand
TTAAGTAACATACTTATACATTTTATTTATAAACTTTTCTAGGATTTACTACTCGCTAATAACATATTAGTTTTAACGAGTTGGTTCAAAACGTGTTGGTATACTTTGGCGCTACTATAAATCCAAAAATGAGCAGACAAAAGTAACTGCCCCTGCGAAGACTTTCATAGATAGCCACGATTATTTTGCCGAAGGCTTCGCCTCCCAAGTGGCGTGACACTTGCGTGACATCTGTTTGAACTCCGGTTTCAAGCTGCTTACATTGCTTAATCTTTGTATTTCTGATGCCCGATGAAGCATTCCGCAAGCTTGCGTCCTATTTGCCCTTCCAGTTGCACTCTGAAAATCCAGGCTAGACGACAGGGGCACTTTTTTAATAAAAATACTGCTCTTTAAAAATTATGCTCATAAAAAACTGTTTCTAACCATCGGTACTTCTACAACTAATCAAGTCGGGAATGCCGCCTGGGCCGTTCGCTTCGCCCCGCTTTTGCTTCTCTTATCGCTCCATTCTCGCTTTTTTATTCAAAAAGCGGGGAACTAAACTTCTGGTTAATAGCTCCGCTCAGCTCACCTCTTGACCTAGGCGGCGGCATTCCCTTACTTACGGGAGTACTGAATCATGTAGAAGGCTGATATTTTCTCAGTACATCTTGTATTAGGGTGTCTAAAGTTTCTGGTTGAAGAGTTGCCGTGCCATAACTCATAAAGCCGTCTGCCCCATACCTTTCAGTCCACATTTTTTCTGAATCAGAGTTACTTCTCTCGTCCATGCCAATTATAGCAATCCCTGGAAATCTTCCTTTGATTTCTCTGCAAGCTTCGTAACCCCGCCGATACTTTTGTCCTTCTGGTTCATGCCCTTCTCTTTTTTGGACCCTTGCTCCTATTAATATTAACTGTGGCTGATGGTTTATGACGTGGGGCATTACATCTTCCCACTCCATTACACGTCGGACAGAAGTGTACCCCCTTTCCCCCAATCTGGAATTAATCAGCCAACTCTTATTGCTGCTAGACTCTACCAGAAGGGTAGCAATATTTTTTGCAGCAATATTTTTTCCTTCTTCTCCCATTTCACCCGATTAAAAGAAGGGTTTGCTAATAAGCTTTGTTGTGGTACAGTATCTCTTTAGTTTAAAGGCGTTCTTAATTCAAAAGCTGCTTTTACCTTTGGCTTAATTTTCTTTAGTTTCGTTTAATTCTTAATCTCTATTTCTTAATCTCCCCGCCTCCAGCAGGCAGGAATTTGATTATTTCATCCAAATCCCCGCCTTTTAGCCTGGCTCTGATTTTTTTTGCCAAAGAGCTTTTCTTTTCCTTTCCGGGGATTACAAGAGCATAATTGCTGGTTTTTTTCTCTACAGCAGAAACAGGGCCGCCAATAATTCCCCCTTCTATTCCTTCCCTTTCTACTAAGCCAAGGGCATATTCCATCTTTGGATAGATGTACTTTGTCTTGCCATAAATCATAAATGCGCCTTTGGCTATATACTCGCCAGGTTTTGCCTCCTTGCTGAGCTGCTCAGGATTGACATAAAAAACATCTGCTGTAGTATACCCCATTTTCCAGGCTTTGGAATAGACAGCTACAGCCTGAGCGGCTTCTTTGATTGTATCTTCACCTGCTCTCTGCCCGTTTTTGATGATGAAAAAAGGAGAGCCGGCCATGTCCGTATGCAGAACTAAATCGTCTTTTTCTAAGTGTTTTTTAACAACCAGCTCGTTTGATGTCGCATCTTTCCCGCCGATGCACAAAAATCCTTCTGAAGAAATAAACCAGTGGAATTTTTCATACCATTCTCTTTTCTTTACTTTCTTTGCTTTTTGCTCCTGCCTATTTTTTTCTTCATTTAAAAATTCAGCTTCTTCTTTTCTTAGCTTCTCTAATTTCCTCCTGCTCTCTTCCAGGGCGGCTTTGGCTCCTTGCAGCTTCTTCTTTGCTTTCTTGGCCAGCTCAAAGTACTTCCCGGCATTTTCATTCACGGATTTGTTAAGGTGGAATTCTATTTCCATTTTGAAAGATCTTTATTTGTCTTTTAAAAATTTCAACTTTTCAACAGGGCTTAGCACGGCCTGAGTTTTTCTGCCACCAGTGCTTTTTCCGGGCAGACGTGCTCAGCATCATAAAGAATTACCTTGGGAGTTATTTTAACCTGCTTTATGTCCCCGGAAACTGAGCTGTCATAATTTACATGACCTAAATAAACGCCGGCTTTGGTAATTTTGGCATCGTTTAATTCAAAGGTTTCTGCTTTTTTGGAGCCAATGATATTAACAACAAGGCCTTCAACTTTTATGTTCACTCCGTTTTCTACTGTAAAAGAAAGGTCCTTTCTGTCAGCATTGTAACAGACCTGCTTGGTATCTTCCACAACAGAAAAGCCCAGCCCGATGTTAATAGGGCATTCGGCTTCTTCTTCCACCTGTGCGCGCCCGAGATTCATGATGACAACTCCTACGGCCACTGCAAAGGAAACCAACAGAAGACCTATCATCAAAGGGGTTACGCCTTTTTTGCTGAATATTGCTTTAAGCATTTTTAACTTTTGTAGTTTAGTTTATAAGCATTTTTAACTTTTGTAATTTATTTACCCTTTCCAGTGTATTTTATCTTTATGCCTGATTTCAGTAATTCTGTGAAAAGGTATGAACAATTCCCTGCCCTGGTCAATCAAGACCAAAAATTCTTTCTCAATTCTTTTTATTTTACCGGCTTTGATTGCCATTCCCTTGTTTTTGAGTTTGTCATTATATTTAATGTTAAATTCATGCTTTTGGGGGTGGTGATGGATTTTGCTGAGTACGGGCCCAAGCTCTTGTTTGACCTTTTTGGCAACGACGCCTTTGGAAATTGTTTTTGAGACCAGCAGCATCAGCAGCCCAATGAGAAGGCTAATCCAAGGAGTACTTAAGTAAGGAAGGCCGCCGAGGCCGTCCCAAATTCCTGCCCAGAAGAAAACTATGCCCATTACTCCTAAGAAATACCAGAAATAGAGCTTGCTTTTTTCCAGCCAGAAATGGAATTCGCCTTTTTCAATAGCGAGCATTCCTTTCTCAGTTCCTTTTTCAGGGCTTGTTATTTTTTTTGTCATTATAATTTCCAGTATGTTTTTCCTTTGTATTCAATCTCTGTAATCCTGTGGAAGGGGATAAACATCTCCTGCTGCTTAGTGGAGTGTTTTACGATTAAAGCTTTCTTTTCCACGCCTTTCAGCAGGCTGGCATCAATATTGATATGCTTCTTCTGTTCTTTGTCGTGGTATTTTATGGTGAAGTGCTTTTTATTGGGATGCTTTTGTATATTCTGCATTTCCTGGTTTACCGCTTTTTCCACTCCGCCAAGGGGGTCAAATTCCTTAAAAATAATTCCTGAAAAAGTTAAGATAGCAAAACCTATGAACAAAGCTACCCAGGGATCTCCAATGTAAGGGATTTTGTAGATTCCGGACCACAATCCTCTCCAAATAAAAATTAAGCTTATAGCTGCATAAAGCGACCAGAGAAAATGCTTATCCTGCTCCCTTAATATAAACATCTTTTTATAAACCTCTTTTATAAACCTCTTTTTTTGTAAATTGCTACCTTTTGGAATCTACCTTTTGGAATCAAATCATTATAATATAAATATCTTTCTGCTGGATTCTATCGCTGCTTCTGCTTTTCTTTATCTCTCAAACAATTCTACTTAAACCCGCTCTTCTTTCAATGTACTAAGGCTTTTGGCTTTAAAGTAATCCTTACAGAATTTAATTACAATTTTCGGGTTATATTTTTTGCAGCTGAAGACGTCTATAAAAGCACGCTGGCCTTTCTCATCAAAATGGGCGACAATGGAGCTGGTTTCAATAAACTGAATCATGGAATAGCCTCTTAAGTCCCCATGGCCAAAACGTTTAACTTCCGTAGGCCCCATTCTTTTCATCCTCAGAAGCTTGCTCAGTTTATGGGCAAAGTATTCAAGTGCCTTGGGGTCTTTCAGCAGTTTAGGTTCACAGCCGTGCAAATTAAGGCTTACCGACCTTCCCCACCAGAGGTTCTTTTTGGACATTTTGTTTGTTAGGTTTTTTGGGATTTATTGTATCGTTAAAGTTTTTATCGCACTAATTGAAGTAGTGTGTTGAAGTTTATCATCGTTCCTGTGGGGAATATTTCTTTATAGAATATAAATTTTGCGGAGAGCAGTCTGTTGCCTTCTGCTAAAAACTAACAACTAAACAATAATTTTGTTTTTTTTCTTTTACTAGTCCCACCACATAGTGATAAATTTAGAAAGGTTTATAAATTAGGCAATACCTCAAAATAAAAAATGGCCCTTACCGATTTATTAAACTTAAACGAAAGAAATTTTACCGGAAGTTTACTAGCAGCAATTCTAGCCACTTCAACCGCCTGCGGAAGCGTTGAACCACAAACATCTGTGCCTCAAATTCCCGTGTCTTCTGAATGCAGCGAAGGGAGAGTTTTATCTTCTAAAGAGTACGAAGCGCTCCCGCATGGCGAAGTGACCTTAATCACCACGTATGAGCAATATAAGGAATTGTTAGGAAAAAACAAATATGTGACTATAGAATGGAGTGCGAAAGATTGTTCGCAATGTCCTTCAGCAGAACTTTATATAGCACATCTCGCCCATAAATATCCTGAAATTAAATTTGCAACCGTAGGTTACCAATTTAAAACAAAACAAACTACTCCTAGAGAAGTTTATCAAAAAATTAGATCTGAAATTGATTTTGAGGGGTTAGCTTTTAAAAGTGATGGTAAAAGAAAGATTCCTTTACTTCCCCTGGTTATTTTTTATAGAAACGGCCAGCCGGAATTTCTTGTGAGCGGTCGTTTTAATATAACTGGAGAATCCTTATCGGGAGCACCTACAGCGGGGGGAATAGAAAAAGTGTTTGAAAGATATAATATTCCCTGCAGGAAATAAAAAGTTCCTACTTATTGTAAAAGTAAACCCAAATACTGTAAGAAACCAAAAAAGAAGAATAGAGCAAAAGTAAGTAAAAAATCATCTCCCAAAACAGGTGTATCAAATGGATCTTTACGAGCTTAAAAGGGAGCAGCAGAAACTGGCATCTAAGATAATTTTGGAAGACGGTTTTGAGGCGATAGACGCTATCAAAACTATCGGCGGAGCTGAGTGCGTGCAGGTGGTTGATAGTAAGCCTGAAAATGGGCAACTGGCAGATAAAGCCAATAAAACGGATAAGATTCTTGCTGCAGTAGTCGTCTGCGAGTTTCCTTCTTTAAAATTAAAAGAATACAAAACTTACCTCTTGGACAACCCGCTTCCCTACAAGCCCGGGTTTCAGGCCTACAGGGAAATGCCGGCAATAATTGAAGCCTACAATTTACTGGAAGAAGAGCCGGATATTCTGCTCGTGGCTGCCAGCGGAATTGCCCACCCCCGGAAAATAGGCATGGCTTCCCATTTAGGCCTGGCATTAAATGAGCCAACGATAGGAGTTACGGAACGGCTTCTTACCGGGATTGTTGAAGAGGGTAAAGTGCTTTTAGGTGGCGAAGTGGTCGGGTTTGAGCTGAAAACTAAGGAATTTGCCAAGCCTGTTTACGTCTCTCCGGGACACTTGATTTCTCCGCAAACAGCGCTGAATATTGTTCAGAAGACAATTATTTACCCGCATAAAATGCCCGAGCCGCTGCATATTGCCCATAAGATTGCCAGGAAAATAGCGAGGAAAAAGGACGTTCTTCGTTAAACGGAGCATTTGCTGTTAGGCGTGGTTTGCGAAGCAAAAGCGCAGCGTCCCGAGCACCGCAACGAAGTGAGGGGCGCAGAGTTTTCTGTCGTTGTAGTAGAGAGATTGACGCCGCTTTAGTTATTCTTTAGAAATTTTCCACAATGCCTCAAAAAATTGTTTAAATGATTCTTTCACTAATGTTCCTCTCAGCAAAAATAATGATGGTTCCTCTTTCCATTGAACTATTGCAATAGCGGTAGGGAAGACAACAATTGGCGCTAAAGTGTGTTGATGCAAGTATCTTACTTTAGTCCGAGAAAGTTTTTCATAGTATTTTCCAATCTTTAGTTTTAGCTCTTTGTTCATTATTACTCGCATATTTATCTTTTTGTGAATTCTTTTACGATTGAAATTTTGGAAAAAAGAACGATAGGTTTTTCTGGAAACATCTTCGCCCCCTCTTGCGCCTAACACTAGCATTTCATCCCCAGAATTACTTTCAAACAACATCTGCTCATAGGCGGAACGCAGCCCTTTGTAACCAGTAAAAAGTATAACTTCATCTTTTTCTTCTGACAGCTGTTTGGAAGTTAATTCAGGAACTATTTCTTGGATTTTTTCATAGGTTTCTTTAGCCTGCTGTTCAATAATATGGGGATTACAGGCCTGGAATATTTTTCTTTTTCCTTTTAATGAAAAGGCAATAAAACCTCTTTTTTGTAAGTTATCCAGAAGATAATAAATAGTGCTTCTTTGAACATTTAATTTTTTAGCTAATTTTCCTGCTGTACTCTTTTGCACTTGTAATAAAGTCAAATAGGTTTTAGCCTCTAATTCTGTCAGTCCTATTTGTTGAAGTAATTTTTCTTTTTCCATATTGTTGTCCAGTAAAAAGCTACATATGTTTAAAAACTTTACTGTTAGTTTTAGCTTATAGAGGTGGCTATGGAGAACTACAACTTATGGGAGAATGGTATCTGGAATCGGAAGGAGTTCAGCAGTATTGTCGTTCACCTAGATTATCCAATGAGTATATCGCCTGGCCAGCTTTACAAGAACTTTGTGGAGATTTAAAAGGAAAGAAGGTTATTGATTTAGGAACTGCTGGCGGAGATACCGCTAAAAAATTGGCTTTGCTTGGTGCTCAATGCACAGCAGTTGATATTTCTCCAATAATGTTAGACATAGCCAAGAAATCTACCGACGGTTTAGATATTACTTATTTACAACGCGATTGCTCTAATTTAGATGGTATTGTAGATAATGAATTTGATTTAGCAGTATTAAACTTTTTATTGTGTGATATCAGCGATTTAGATAAAGTAAGTTCAATATTCAAAGAGACGTATAGAGTTATAAAGCAAGGAGGAGGGAGAGCAATATTTACTTTTCATCATCCCCTCCAGCTAAAATTACAAGGGGAGCATGTAAATCCACAAAGTCCAGTTTCAAATGTTGGACCAACAAATTATTTCCAAAGTGGTGCTGAAGTAACCAGGAAAATAAGAACCGCAGATCATGGAATTACACAAGTTACCAATTTTCACTGGTCTTTGGAGGATTATGTTACCTCTTTTACAAAGGCAGGTTTTCTAATTGATGCCATTAAAGAACCTAAACCAGTTGGTGTTCCGCAAGAATTTCAAGAAACGTTCAAGATCGCATACGCTATCCCTTTATATGTTGTTATGCGAGGGATTAAGCCATGAGAGTGAACTTAATTAGACCAAGAACGGATGATCAGTATTCTTCTGTAAAACAGGTCTATTCTTCTTTTCCACCACCGGTAGGACCTAGCTGCTTGGGGGCAGTTCTTCGCGATATGGCTGAAGTACAAATTAATGATGAGAATCTTAGCGATGTAGATTTTGATGCGGATATTATCGGGATTCAGAGCTGGGTGACGACACATAATGGGGCTTTGCGATTAGCAGATCAAGCAAAGCAATCCAATCCTTGTGGTATCGTTGTATTGGGTGGAACTAATGCTTCTCACTTAGCTGAGAGGATTTTACATAATCATCCATATATTGATTATGTTGTTGTTGGTCATGGTGAAGAAACAATAATGGGCTTGGTGAATGGACGAACAATAGAGAAAATTCCTAATTTATGCTATAGAAAAAATAGAAAGGTTGTACGAAACCAAGAAAAATTTTCACGTAGTCCTCTATTTGACTTGGAACAGGTGGTGCAGTGGGAATGTGATGATCAAACACCATTTCCAATTAGTGGCATACGGGGCTGCATTAAAGCTGCGAAACAGGGTATTTGCGAATACTGTTCTCTCCAGAATGAACGAGTTATGGTGATGAAGCCAGATAATTTTTGGAAACAAGTTCGAGTACTTAAAGAGAAATATAGTTTAGATTATTTCTTTGAAACTGGTGATGAATTTATTGTTGGGAAGTATCCAGAACAATTGCTAGCAACAAGACCGGCTGATTTGTCAGATGTTACTCTCAGAATTTATTCTTATCCGGAAACTTTGGCGCAAGAGGGGGCAATTGACACGTTAGCAAGGCTTAATGTAAGAGAATTGTATATGGGTATTGAAACTATAAACGAACCCATTTTAAGGAAAGCAGGGAGAAATTATAATACCGATGTCATCGACGATATTTTCCAAAATCTTTCTCGATGTGGTATAAAAGCAATGGTGCCGTTTATGTTTGGACTACCTGGAGAAAGTAATGACTCTGCACAAAGAAATTTTGATTTTTCACAGCAATTATTGGAAAGATATAACCACACTTTGAAAATGGTACAATATAGTTTAGTAGTGCCAATTGTTGGGTCAAATTATTTTACGTTATGCTGTAATAATGGAGGAATTATTGCCGATTATAATGGTAACGGAAAAAACTTGCTGAGAGATGATGATTTTGATTATTCTTTGTTAACAGAACTTTTTATTAAAGAATGTAGTAGCGCTAATATCAATTTTTTGAGAGGATTAATAGAGAGGGGAAAACGTGCAGTTGTAGATAGTGGAATTCTTACATCTACTTTTATAGGCATTGAAGATAAAGCGGCGTCAATTGAAGGGTAACTGTTAGCAATAGCGTAGAATAAAGTTACAACGACAGAAAATTACGCCTAACGATGGTTTGTTCAAGAAAACTTTATAAAGTTCCATTATTCTAATCCATAAATCTATAATAGATGTTGTTCCATGATAGGTCTAATCTAAAATGCAAGAGACCATAAATGTTAATAAGATAGGACAGGACGTTCTTAATCAGTTAGAAAGCTTCAACAAAAAAATATGGGAAGCTGTTTCTTTTAGGATGATTCATGCTTTAATGAGCCAAGAACCCGTTTTAAAGGACTCTTATGCTCAGACACAGGAGTATAGGAAAGAGCGCTGGCAAAAAGCTCTTGCTCAATCGCAGGGGGATAAGAAAAAAGCTTATCAACTTATTGCTTCAGAAAATTTTAACTAAATGCTGGCCACTTAATTACATTGATATTTAATTCTTTACAAGTCTTCTCAAAAGTATTATCCCTAACCCGGAAATGTACAAAAAATAAATGGTAGAAAAGCTTAAAAATATCGAGGATAAACATCAAAATTATTAAGATTAAAAATGCAAAAGTTTACTCTTCAAAACCTTTTTAAAAAACCCATATTCTGGATAAATCATGTTAACCAAAGAGCACAAAGATGAGCTTGAGCATCAGCAATATCGTATTATCGGCAGCCACAGCGCTGTCAAAACCTGCAACTGGACTAAGAATATGATTAACGGAAAGGGTGGCTGCTATAAGCTGAAATTTTATGGAATAATGAGCAACCAATGTCTGCAGATGACTACGTCATTGAGCTGTGCCAACAGGTGCGTGTTCTGCTGGAGAGGATACAAAGCTCCCGTATCCAAGGAATGGAAAGGGAACATTGATGAACCGCGGATGATTGTGGATGAAAGCATTAAAGCCCATCACAAGCTATTGGTTGGATTTAACGGCTCGGATAAAATTGATCGTGACGCTTATGAAAAATCCAAAACAGTAAAGCACGTTGCTTTATCATTAACCGGGGAGCCGATCATCTATCCAAGAATTAACGAGTTGATTGACGTATTCCATAAAAAAGGAATCTCTACTTTTTTGGTTACTAATGCGCAATATCCAAAAGAAATTAAGAATCTTAAACCTGTAACCCAGCTTTATTTAAGCATTGATGCACCAACAAAAGAGCTGCTTAAGAAAATTGACCAGCCCCTGTTTTCAGATTATTGGGAAAGGATGAATAAAAGTCTGGAATGCTTATCTGGAAAAAAGTACAGGACTTGCATCAGGCTGACTCTGCTAAAAGGAATCAATATGCTTTACCCGGAAAAATATGCCGAATTGATTAATAAAGGAAATCCTGACTTTGTGGAAATCAAAGCCTATATGTTTGTGGGCTTGTCCAGGCAGAGATTAAGCAATGAAAATATGCCCATGCATGAAGAGATTGTCTCTTTCTCCAAAGAATTAATTAAGTATCTGCCTGATTACGAAATTGTTTCTGAGCATATTCCTTCCCGGGTTGTCTTGCTGGCGCAGAAGAAATTCAAGAAAGTAAACAAAGAGAAAAAGGAAAATAAATTAGATGCAGAAGACAAAGGAGATGAAGAAGAATGGCATACTTGGATTGACTTTGATAAATTCATTTCTACGGTTAAAGAAGGGAAAAGCATTACCACTGAAGATTATTTAGGAAAAACCCCAGAAATCGGATTGAGCGGGAAGGGAACAGTCCGGTTGATGCTTTAACCGCAAGTCCTGACTTTGCTGCTTATTACAGAGAGCGCTTAAGCAGGGAAAACGGCTATAAAGCCTCCGATTTTGCTAATTATGTAGAAGTAGTAGCCGCAGATGCAGGCGGAGTAAAAACCCGAGTTTACAAGTTATTGACTTTGCATAAAATTTTTTTGAAAATTTATCGTCGGAGAAAGATGTATTTTGAAATCGAGAGATGGTAGTACCCAACTTGTGCTTTGTTAAGTGTATCGTCGAAGA
>JBFMFP010000041.1:0-11056 GCA_040751885.1 Nanobdellota archaeon | reverse complement strand
AAAGAAGGAATGAAGCATGGATTTGGAATATAGCATTTATCTTGTCAGGGCAGAGAATGATAGTCAGAAATAAAGTTTATCATAATGGGCAGCTTGTGGCCGTGAATGAAGAAGTAAAGAGTTTGGGATAAGTATTTTTGCTATAAGTTGTTTTATAAGGTGAAGCAAGTAAATGGACATATTACCAGCAAAAATAAAACTAGAAGAAATTAAAATTGAAATAATCACAGAAGAGTCTGATGTAAAAAACTTTAAGTCTTATGAAAAAGAACTTCTTGATTTCTTAAATGAAGATGCTTTGGATAATCAGCAGAAGAAGATATCCACGACGTATTTGTGGTTTTACAAACCAAGGAATGAACTAGTCGGGTATGTAACTGTTCTTGCTGATGCTATCAACTTACAGGGAGAATTAAAAGAATATTTCAGACAAGCAGGAATTTTCTATCGGTCATTACCTGCTCTTAAAATAGGGAGATTATGCGTTTCGGACAATTATTTAGGAAGAGGCATAGGAACTTTAATGATTGAGTTCACTATTCTTTTGGCAGAGAACATTGGAAAAGACATTGGTTTGCGTTTTATTACAACTGATGCCAAGAGGAATCCTAGTCCTCAGAGAGATTCAATACACTTCTACAAAAAGTTTGGATTTGAGATTCTTAAGCAGCGTGAAAAGGGCACTCTGCCACTCTACAAGGATTTAATTAAGAAATGACTCAAAGTATTTTCGATTTTTGTTTACGTTGGCGTATAAAATTTTATCGATTGTAGAAATGGGAGAGTTTTCCCGTTTAATCATCTCTTGTACAAAGTGTTCTGCTTCTTCCCCTCTTAAAGTAGGGGTTGCTCTTATTGGTTTTGCCATGCTGCTTATCAAAATGAGCTTATTTATAAATATTTCTTCTGATTTTTTGTTGTGACCTGCAATGATTTTCTTTAAATTTTCTGCGTCCATTTTAAAGCAGGAGGCTTTTGTTTTGAAGAAGGGTTAGACAGTGGAAATGAGCTAATTCCTTATGTAAAGTATAATCAAGAAATGAGTACTCTCGGTTTTGTATATTCCGGCGAATGTTTTTGGTCAAAGTTGGTTTCAGAATATGATCCTGAAATTTCCAAAGAAATTATATAGCAAAACCAGCAGCTGAAATATGACCAGCAGAAATATTCTGGGGATTATATGGTAAGAAATAAAGTTTATCATAATGAGCAGATTGTGGCCGTGAATGAAGAAGTGAAGAGTTTAGGGTAGAGGGAGTTTCTTCAGAAAAAACTCATAAAATGGGACCACTTCAATTTCGTCTATTTCTTCTTTTTTATCATAAGTAAGAACCAACCCTTTACTGATCTTAAACTTCTTTAGGAATAGTTTTAACGGTTTAAGTTCTATTTTTGCTGATTTTATCTCTATAGGTAATATCTCCTCGTCTGTTAGTTTTATTACATCAACTTCATTTTTGTAAGCATCCCTCCAGAAGAAGTCTGCTTCTAATTGTAGAACCATTACTGTTTCAAATACTTTGCCGAACAGCTCATTCTTTTTGACAGTTTCTGGAAGAAGAATAGTCGGGTAATATTTTTTAAATTTCCTCTGTGTTTTTCGGGCACTCCGGGAGAAATTATAAAGCTTTTTAATTAAAAACGACTTCTCCAAATAGTCTAAATACAAAGAAACTGTCTGCCGGGAAAGGCCTAGCTCGCGGGATAAATCATCCAAATTGACTATTTCCCCCGGGTCAGATAAAATAATTTTAAAAAGCTGCTCCAAGGCTGATGGCTCCCGCATTGGGAATATTTCCGGTATGTCCCGGTAAATAATTTTCTCAATAATATTTTCTTTGACATATTTTTCAATAACTTCCTCTTCTTCATTAATTATCTCAGGGAAACCATTGTCCAACAAAAAAGAGTGGAATTCTTTCAATAACTCTTTTTGGTACAACAAAAAGTTGTCAAATTCTTTGTTCTTAAACAGCAGGTACTCCCGGAAATTAAGAGGTTTGATCTGAAACTCAAACATTCTTCCAGTCAGGCTCTCTCGGGATTTCTTTTTGATGAAAAGCGATTC
Source organism: Nanobdellota archaeon (assembly GCA_040751885.1). Lineage (GTDB taxonomy): Archaea > Nanobdellota > Nanobdellia > Woesearchaeales > GW2011-AR9 > JBFMFP01. Next base: position 8,988 of record JBFMFP010000041.1, on the reverse strand, counting down.
CGATCCTGAAAGAACTAACTTGATTTTTGGATATAAATCGTAGATTCTCTTTATCTGCTCTTCCCAATCTTTAATTTTCTGAACTTCGTCAAATAAAAACAAGTAATTCTCTCTCTCCAAATCTTTAGCCAGCAGGCTCGAATAAATGTCCATCACTTCGTCTATTCTTGTTCTTCTGAATTCGTCAAAAGAAAAATAGATAACATTCCTCCTTCCGAATTTTTGAAGCGAATCTTCTGCTATCTTTAGCATCAGCGTTGTCTTTCCAACCCTGCGCAATCCCGTAAGAGCAATAATTTGCCGCGTTTTCAGGAATTTTTTTATTTCCTCGTAAATTTCTCTCGGTTTAAATTCTAATTTAATGTCTCCTTTCCACCATTTATTTTCCTTTTCTAATATTTCGCAAATTCTTGTTTGATTTATGTTATCCATATTTAACCAATTATTATAATTTATGTTACTTATACTATTTAAACTTTTCGTATAAATTTCGTTATATTCATTTTTGTTAACCATAATTAACATGTTTTCGTAGATTACGTTGATTACGTTTTACAGAAAACTCGCTTTAAGTGGGCACCATTATAATCTTTTGAATAGCTTGCTAATCGTAAACAGCAAGAAATTTAAATACTTGCTGTCTCTTTTCAGCAAAAAATGGAAATAGAAAAACACAATCCACACTGGAAAACGGAGTTTTTTTACCCTTTCCCCAAGCATCGGGAGCTCTTTAACAAGCTCAAGGCCTGTTTTCCATACCGGCAAATAATTGCGATTTATGGTCTTCGCCGGACCGGGAAGACGGTCCTGCTGAAACAAGTGCTTAATTCCCTCCTTCGCCGCGAACTCCGTCCGCTGCTGAAATTCTGCCAAAAATACAAGCTACGGAAGGGGATCATACTTAGCGCAGGCGCGGAAGAGGAAAGAGCCGCAGAGTGGGCAGGCTGGCGGGCGACCATACAACCCTATCCCGTGTGGGAATATGTCCTAAAGACCAAAGCAGGCGACAGAAATGGGAGAAGTTAGCAAGTATAGACAGTTCTGGTAATTAGACCACATTTGCCAGAATCATCTAATACACGAAAACAAACAGCGATTTGTTTTCGGTACTGAAATGAGATAGTTTTCTCATTTCATGTACGACAATTCCGTCATTTTATTTACGATAACAAAATCTCCACACAACATTTATAAAATCAGCCCTCTTTTTGTCATTGATGAGTGGCTTAATTAATAAATTATCAGTACCTTTGTTTGGATTGGCGTCTGTTGTTGGTAGTGGATGTTATGATGAAGCATTTCCTATATCTCCGCAGGAAAAAGAAAGCTGTGTTTATTGTGAGCCTATTGATGTTTCTCCAAGGACTGAGCCGATGGTGTTTACCGAGCAGGGGACGTATAATGTAATTCCTGGGGATGTGTTTAAAGGTTCGTTGGGTGTGGATTTAAGGGTTGAGGAAATATATGAAGAAGATAATGAGATAAGGGGGAGTTATGTTAATGAGGAAAGGAGAGTAGAATTTGGACAACTTTTTACGAAGTTGGCTCCGCCGATTGCTTTTTTTAGAGTTAAAGTTTTGACTGGAGAAGAACCGGGAACACTTACATTAACGAAAGAACCTCAAGACTTACAAAAAAGATGCCAAGACATAAATTCTTTGTGGGATGAAGAAAAGAGATATGATTGTAGTTTTGTTTCTCCAACCGAAGCACTTGATGGAGAAGTTTTAGTCGAATCTCCTAAAGGTTATTTTGGAAAAGTAAATAATCTTAATTATCCTGAATTAGCAATTTGTGCTGCAATGGATTTAGAAACATCTATTAAATATACTAGTGAGTTTATTGGGTTTGAGCCTCTTACAATGGGAGCGAGCAGTCTTTATGTTGAAACTAGGCTATCTGAATGGTCCGGAAAGGCATATAAAAATATGATTATTGCACAGATTGATAAAGATTCAGGTGCGATAAAATATGATTGGAAGGATTGTAAAGAGAGAATTAATGAAAGTGAATTTTATAAAGGGAATCATGAAGTTACTCATTTATTTACATATACTTTTAGACAAGCGGGATTTATTCCTCTTCTTTTAGATGAAGGGTTTTCTAATTTAGTACCTCATATACTTCAGAATAAACATGGTTTATGGAAAGAAACTGACTTGGAATGCTTAAAAAATTGTAATGTAAGTTGTTTAGAAAATGGATTTATTTTGAAAGGGGACATTGATTCAAAAGGGGCTATTGACCCACAACCTTACACAGAATACGATGATTTAGAAAATCCTTATGCAATTTACTCGGCTGAATGTTTCTGGTCTAAATTTGTTTATCTGTATGGTGAAGGAAAAATAAAAGAGTTATATGGAGAATTTCAGAAAATGCTGGAATTAGATTACGTCCCGGAAGATGGTGAAACACCAATAATGTTCTTTGAGAAAAGTTTAGGTTTTGTAAACGTAGACATTAATAATTTTAAAGAATGGGGCCTCGGCGAATAGATTTCATTCAGGTAATCATAGACACTATCGTTCGTTGGTTACTTTTCAAGTAACCATTTCCATAAAGGGAAATATTTTACTTTCCTGTTTCCAATTTTTTCTTCCCCATCTTTCTTTTCTGAAATAATTAATAAATCGCTACATTTTAATTCTTCTGAAGCTTTAAGCAACCCCCTCAACTCCCTTTTCTTTACTTTTTCATCATTTAAATCATAACAAACCTGAATCAACTGTTTAACCTTTAACCCTCCCTTGACTACAAAATCGACCTCTTCCTGCAAGGGATTTTTCCAGTAATAAATTTCTTTATCGGATTCGGTAGCTTTTCTTCGCAATAATTCTACGGCAACAATATTTTCATAAAACCTGCCAAGATTTTCAGAAAATTTAGGGATTATAGCATTAATTAATCCCGTATCTATACAATAAACTTTCTTAGGGTATTGCTCTTGGTCTTTAATGTTGAAAGAAAATATCGGCAGAAAAATAAAGAGAAAAGATCTGGAAAAACATTCAAAATAATTGCTTAAAGTAGAAGGGGAGATGCTCTCCTGCAGCATGCTTTTTAAAGCATTTTTAATTTTTCTAATGCTGACGTATCCGGCAAAATTGTTCATTACCAAAAAGCTGACTTTTCTCAGTAGTTTTTCTTCCCTTAACCTGAATCTGAAACTGATGTCTTTGGTAATAATGTCATCGTAAAGCTCTTGCAAAAAATATCTTTTTTGTTCTTTTGAACCGCTTAGGACAACCAAAGGCAAGCCACCAAACTTAAGATATTCGTTCAAAAACCGTAAGTTATCTTCTTTTTTGCGGTACTTTCTTTTTTCTTGCTTAAATTCCAAAAATTGCTCAAAAGAAAGAGGAAAAAGATCATATTTCAGTTTTCTTCCGGTAAGAACTGTGGCTAATTTAGGAGTTAATATTTTTGAACCTGAACCTGTAACAATTATTTTTAGTTTTTCTCTTCTCTCCAGCATCATCCGGATCCATTTTTCCCAGCCTTCTACATTATGAACTTCATCTAAAACTAAATAAAAGAAGTCGCGTGGGTTCAACTCTTCACGGTAATTTGCATATAATTGATCCAATAGTTTGCTGTTTAAATAAGGCTCCAATCTCTTGTCTTCAAAATTAATGTAAAAAGTTTGTTCTTTTTTTAACCCAGCTTCTATTTTTTTCTCCAGGATTTGCTTGGCGAGAAAGGTTTTCCCTGCCCTTCTTACACCTAAAATAAAAAAAGAAACATCTTTCATGTCTATTAATTTCAGAACTTGGGTTAATTCTTTTCTGGGAATGCCCGTTTCTTGTTTTTTATACCAGAAGTTCAAATCCGCCACCAAATCTAACGGCTCTCTCATGTTCTGGTATAGCATAGCAAATTAATATATAAATGTTTCGGTGTAGTGTAACAAAAACATATTTTGTACTGCCTAAAAAACGATGCTGGGAGGATTTGAACCCGCCGGAACCCATTGTTTCATATTTTCCACCCTAGACTTTTGCGCTTTCCTCACAAAAGCAGAATATTGGAATATTGGTAGGCTTAAAACGCAAAAGTTCAGCCACCGCAACATTTAAATATAATCGTTCTTTTTTAGTAGTAAAATAATAACATACGAGGTAGTTAAAATGGAATCTCTTGAGAGAATGTTGGCTATCAGCGGTTTAGTTGGAGTTTTAGCTGCTGCCTGCAGCGGCACTGTTGAAGTTATCGGTGGAAACTATAACATCGGCCCCTCAGAAGATGCTGGGATGTCCTACGATGCCAGCGATGGGAAAGACAGCGGAAATGAAAATTGTTATACCTGCAGCTGTGAAAATTCCTGCAAGCGCCTGATTAATTGCGATCCAGGTACAACCGAGCCGGCAAACAATGCAGCAATGTGCACTTCCCATTGCGAGTCGGGGAATTACAAAGTAACGACCATTGACTGGTTTAAATGTGTAGACGAGCAGTGTTATGAAGGGATGGGGGACAAGTGTGCAGATTATCTGCCGGATTAAAAACTGATTTTATCTCCTATTTTGCTTTTATCACACCCATTTTCTCCCAGTTCAATTACATACTTCCCTTTTCTGCTGGAATTCCAGAAAGAAAAAGGCCGGAAATTTCTTTTTATTTCAACTATTTTTTTATTCTTATCCAGAACAAAAACGTCTGTCGGAAAAAAAACAAAAAAGTTATGCAGGCAAACTTTTCTCTCCTTGTCAAAAATCATGACCAGATTCTGCTTTTTCCTGAACATTAAGCCCAATGACTGAGAAAAGATATTCCTGCAGACAATCTCTTCTTTTGAAATAATCCTGTTTTTTGTTTTGTTGGTAATCATTTGTATTATTTTATGATTCCATTAATATCTCTTTTGTTTTGTCTAGGATTTGTGTCCTTTTGCTGCTTCAATATTGGGAGCTACTTCAACAAGCCCGCGATGTTTTCTTCCTTCTTGCAGTTCTTTTTTTGCTTTGTTTAAGCACCAGCGAAGCTTATTCTTTGCGTGACTCATTATAAATCTCAATAAATTTTTCTTCTCCAATTATTACTATCCCTTTTATAGCGTTAAGCAAGGGTTTGTCTCTTCTTTTAATGTTATTAACTATATCATTGAATGTCTGATAAAGAGGGTGAATTTTTTTTATGTTTATCTCGTTGAGTTCTTTCACTTCTTTTTGTAATTGATAAAAATGTTTTTGGTCCGTTAGGAACAGAACGTCAATGTCATTAGGGTTTGGTTTTTCTAAAACTGAGCCAAAGAGAATGATTAATTCCGCGCTTTTTATCTTTCTCAGTTCTTCAACCCATTTTTTAACCTGCGGAGAGGCATAAATAGGTTCTCTGGCTAGGATTAAAGACAAGTAGCGCCGGGCGTAAAAGTTGGTAGTGTTTATTTTATAAATAGTTGCTTTACCTATTCTCTTTGATGTTAGGATTGTTTCTTTTTCCAGTCTTTTGAGAATCTTCAGTGCTCCCATTGCAGTTATTTCTACTGCTTTAGCCAGATTATTGGCATTATAATCTGTTTCAGGGCTTTTAACCAGCCTAAGTACAATGTCCATTTCTGCTTTAGTGATCTCTTTCATTTAGACCCGTGATTCTTTTTTATATAAACTCTGGGTTTGAATGTATAAACTGGTAGTATATAAACATTTGCTGTAATTTTAGAATTACTAAATGTCAAATAACAATCATTCCACTAGAATCCCTACCTTTCCGGGCAGCGCCGATTTTGCTTTGGCCTGGTCCCTTTCTTCTGCATGGCAGACTTCCACTGTGCAGGCAAATTCTTTTTCCAAAAATTCTTTAGCACTTAATATTGTTTCAAATTCTTCATCCTGGGAAGTGACTATCGGCGGGAGCTTGGAAACGTCTTTGACTATGCTTTGCACCAGCTTGCTTACCTCTTTCCCTTTAAGTTTCATCTCTTCCTGCTCAAGCACTTTTTTCATTATCTCCCCTATATTTCTTGTTACATTGATTTCATGGGAAAGCAAATTGAACAATTCATACAGCCAGTTTTCAGCAATAAATAACGTAAACTTGTGCGGCTGTTCCAGCTTAGCCAGCTTAATGACGTTTCTCATCCCTTCCATGGTCTTTTTAACCAGCTCTTCCCCAGCTTCTGCTTTCTTGCTGATCTTGCTTTCCTCGGCATTTGGCCAAGAGGATGCGGAAATGAGTTCCTTTTTACCGCCCGAATTGCCGCCCGCATTTTTGCCATTGTTCAATTCTTCGCTTAAATGAGGCGTTATTGGATTCATTAGTCTTAGCCAGACGTCAAGAACTTCTTCAACAATTTTTTTGTTCCCTCCGCCCCTGCGCAAATACCATTTCAAATCATCATAAAATGTGTAGTAAACAACGGATGCCAATTCTCTTAATGAGAACTCTTCCATAACATGGTCTGCTTTTTTAATATGCTCATTTGTTCTGGAAAGCAGCCACTCGTCAATTGGTTTTTTCTTCCCGTCCAAGACTTTTAATTCTTCAACCAGTGAATAGATCTTTTCCAGCGTGTTTTTATAATTATTAACTGCTTCTTCTGCCCAGAAAACGTCCACATGGGGGGAGCCGATATGTGCGTAATACAAACGCATGGCATCTACACCGTATTTCTGAATAGCTTCGGGGATGGGCTCTGCGCCGCCTTTGCTCTTGGAAATCTTTTCTCCTTTTCCCGTAACCCACCAGTTGACGAAGATACCTTTAGGCCATTTTTCTTCAGGCAGGATGGCTACATGATTCATGAGGAAGACGGGGAAGTGGACTGTTTTATGCTCTTTGCCCCCTAAATTTATGTCTAACGGGTAGAAATAATCAAATTCTTCCCTGATTTGCTTCCATTCTTCTTTAATTTCTTTAATTTTGTTTTCTCCTGCTTCTTTGCCATTTGCTCCCCTGCTTTTGTTCTCCCCATGGCTTCTATTTTCCCCCAGGAAGACGTAATCAAAAAAATCTTCGCTAAGATCACTGGTCTTAATGATTCCTTTATTGACAAACTTTGAAACAATGTAATATGCTGGGTATAACGTAGAGTCGCTTATAGGCTCAATTGTCCAGCGTTCGTCAAAGGGAAATTTGCTTCCCACCCAGTTGCCCAGCCTTGTACAGGCCCTTTCGCCGAACCAGTCAATTATTCCCGGAAGATTTTCCTGGTATTCTTTTGGATAAATGTTCATCTCCTTGCTGTGTTCCTTGCTCCTTTCTTTCAGCTCCGCATCAGAATAGCGGATAAACCACTGGTCGTCAATCCTTTTGATAATGACAGTTCCACCACAGCGGCAAATGACTTCTTCACTGAGGTCAAAAAAGATGTCGGCAAACCCTTTTTCCAGAAGGTCAGCTTTGATCAGCTCTTTGGCTTCCTCAACGCTTTTTCCGCTGTAAGGGCCGCAATTCTCAGCCATTACGCCCGTATGGTACCCGGTTTTATAGATCTCTTTAGTCGCTTCTTCCAGCTTTGGGTCATCTAAAGAAGTAATTTCCATTTTCTCTACAATTTCTTTGGCTGGGAAATCGCCATAGCCCTTTGTTTTGATGATAGGAATTAATCTGATGCTTTTTATCTCTTCATAGTTCAAGTTGTAACCTGAATTTTCAGCTGTTTTGTCAGACTTGGATTTGCTGCTTGCTTTATATCTTCCTGCCGGCTCTTTGTGCTCCTGCAGCACTTTCAGGGCAACATAATCATAGGGAGCATCGCTTGGAACAGAAGTAACTATTCCTGAGCCTACTTTTGGGTCAACGAATTCTGCCGGAAGGATTATAATCTCGCGGTCAATGCCCAAAGCCATAGCTTTTTGTCCGAGCAGCTTTTTGGGGTCAATATCATCTTTAAGGATGGTGTCATCTTTTTGGTATTTCAGCTTTTCAGCCGCTTCCGTGCTGATGATCCAGTTTTCTCCTTCTACTTCTACCCTGACATAACTTGCCTGAGGATTGATCCAGAGATTAGTCTGTCCATAGATAGTTTCCGGCCTTAAAGTGGCAGCAACAAGATAATCGTCTCCCAGCCTGAATTTAAGCAAAGTATATTCGTTTTTTTCTGCGTTCCCGCCTTTGGAGATGTCTGTTTCAGAAGGGTCTACAGCAACCGGACCGCATTTTATACAGGCAGTAGCATAATAAGGCTTCTGGATAAGGAGGTCTTTCTGCCTGAGCTTTTTAAACTGCCATTGGATGAATTTTTCGTAGTCATGGTGAGTAGTGCAGGTAAACCTTTCCCAGTCACAGAGGAAGCCAAATTTTTTCCAGTAGTCATTGATGTAAACATGGTTGAAATATTCAATGACCCTTTCAGGGCTGTCTAATGTGCTGATTTTTTCCTCCGGGCAACCATTGTTAGTTAAATATTGTATCCAGTCGGCATCCTTTTCTTTGATTTTCCTGGCAAAAGAGATAGCCTGGTTGCCGGTAGCATGCGTACCTACAGGAAAAAGCACTTCCTTCCCTTTCAGGCGCTCAAACCTGCAGATAGCATCCGTGTAGGAAAAACCCCGCATATGACCTACATGAAGAAATCCTGAAATCCCCGGGTAAGCAAAAATCATAAAAAATTTATCTTTATTTTTCTGAGCGACAGCTTTGCCTAATTCTGCTTTTGCCCAGGCTTTCTGCCACCTTTCTTGGATTTTGTCCCATTCTAAAGCCATTAAGCGGGGAAGGACTAACTTATTTTTAAAAGTTCCTACGCAAGTGTCACGCAGATGTCACGCCATCTGAGAGGCGGAGCCTTCGGCACAGATGTCACGCAGATGTCACGCCATCTGAGAGGCGAAGTGGCTACGTTACACTCCGCCACAAAGCAAAAATGTGCATCTTAGCGCAGCTTGGGGTTGATAAGGGGCAAAGCCACTTATAGGCGGAGCCTACGCTACGCTTCGGCGCAGATGTCACGCCATCTGAGAGGCGAAGTGGCTACGTTACACTCCGCCACAAAGCAAAAATGTGCATCTTAGCGCAGCATGGGGTTGATAAGGGGCAAAGCCACTT
>JBFMFP010000040.1:0-11073 GCA_040751885.1 Nanobdellota archaeon | reverse complement strand
GCTCATCCTTCCAAGGGACAGAAAGTATTAAATATGAGGTGATATTTAAAGTATAACAACAACACAACAGTGGTGAGTAAGGGAAAGATTTTTCCTTTATTCATCAAAGAATTCTCATAGGAGCGAGGTCAAGCGACCGAAGGGAGCGCAGAGGTCTCAAATTCTCCGAGCAGTAGGACTTTCCGTAGTTTTTGCCGACGTTAATAAGATCAATTTCTGCAAAGCATACTAAAATTATGGGGCGAGAAAATTAGTAACGTTTAATGAAAATGCTCATCAATGGCCATTTTCAGCATGCCTCTGCCGTCGTAATTCCAGTAAGTAATATCTTGCTCGATAAACAGCCATTTCAATATTTTTAATAATAGCTCTATTGTAAATCCCTCACTGAAATTTAAGTTATATTCTTTTACAACTTTATCTGGTTCTTCACAATTCCAGACTTTCTCTATAGCTTCTTTTAATTTTGGTATTTGTTTTGGATTTTCTTTTTTCTTGGTTTCAATATCATTAAAGATATCTTTATGGCTTGGTCTTTTATCTCCATCATGGTTCATTTGCTCAACCCAGACCTGAAAGTCTATTCCTTTATTCAAGTAAGTGGGTCGTAAGAGGTAGACTCTTCTCCCGTCTTTTAATCTCTCTACAAAATATTTGTATCGTGTGACGTGCTTAACACCGTCTTTCCAATATCCGCCTCGTTCAGAGAGGAATTTATCAACTGCTTTCTTCCGCAGTTCTTCTCTTGAATTTAGCCTGAGTTCAAAATCAACCTCAAATTCATCAAAAATTTTGTCCTGCTTGACCATTTTTGAAACCAAAAAGGAAATGCTTATAAAGAAGTTATGTATATTTCTATTTATTAACCAATATTTATAAAGAGTGTGAAGAAAATGGCTAAAGTTCCGTTGAATATTACCGTTGATAAAGAAATTCTTGATAAGTTTAAAGCTCTTTGTGAAAATAATGATATGAAGGTTTCTACAAAAATAAACACGTTAATGAAAGAATGGATTGAGAGTAACGGCAAATGAAAACTACACACAAAATAATCATTGGGGACGCTTTGGAGAAGTTAAAAGAAATACCGGACGAAAGCGTAGACTTGGTTTTTGCGGATCCTCCCTATAACATGTCTAAGAAGAAGGGGCTGGGATGGAAGTACAGCAAGCACGTAACAATGCAGGAGCAGTGGGATATTTTTTCTAAGGACGATTTTTTTCAATTTAACGTAAAATGGGTACAAGAATGTACGCGAGTTCTAAAGCAAGGGGGGAGTTTATGGGTGTGTGGTTCGTTTCATAATATTTACCAATTAGGGCACGTAATCCTAAACTTTACCGATCTAAAAATAAATAACAGTATTGTATGGTTCAAGCCAAATGCACAACCGAATATTACTTGTCGGTTTTTTACTGAAAGTACCGAGCACTTAATCTGGGCGTCGAAAAATGGCAATAATCAAAAATGGACATTTAATTATGAGGATACTAAGAATTTAATTTTTGATGATATCAACCCGAAAGGAAAACAAACTCGTAACGTTTGGAGTATTGCTTTAACCCCCAGAAAAGAAAAGTGGGCTGGTGAGCATCCTACACAAAAACCCGAAGAATTACTGAGAAGAGTTATTTTAGCCTGCACGAAGCCTGGGGAAACTGTACTCGATCCGTTTGTTGGTTCTGGAACGACTTCGGCGGTGGCATTGGCTATGGGAAGAAATTCTGTTGGAATAGAGAAAGAAGGGAAATATCTCAGTATTATAGAGAAAAGATTAAAGCCGGCACAAAAGAAAATAGGAGAAGAGGCAGAGATTTTAACGATCAAATAAAATGGATAGGATAACAGAAAAGTTGGTTGAGGACTGTATTTTAAGTAATGAATTACAGATTCAGGACTTAGATGATAAATTTGAGATTTTTTGTAGCTATTGCATTCTTTCTAAGGAATATGATGAGACGTTTGATATTGAACAAGTTTGGTTAAATGACGATGCATTGGGCATAGATGGAATTGGCATAATTGTAAATGGGAGGTTAATTACAACAAAAGAAGAGATTGATGATCTTGTTGAGAATAATAAATTTCTAGATGCCACTTTTGTATTCATCCAATCAAAAACATCAGGTAATTTTGATTCAAAAGAAATTGGAAATTTTTTATTTGGCGTTTCTGATTTTTTCGAAGAGAAGCCTAAAATATCCAGAACCCAGAAATTAAAGGAAAAAGCCGATTTAGTTAATCATATTTATTCAAAGAGTGCATTGATGACTAAAGGGACACCAATCTGTAAATTATATTACATTACAACCGGAATATGGAAAGAGGATCAAAATCTTAAAGGGAGATTTGAGGCAGGAAAACAAGATCTATTACAACGGAATATTTTTAGAGATGTAATAATAACTCCATTAGGTGCAAGGGAAATACAGAAGTATTATCAAGATACTAAAGCTACGATTACACGAGAAATAGTATTTGCTAATAAAGCAATTTTGCCAGAAATAAACAACGTTGAACAAGCATATGTTGGAACGTTAGAGTTTGCCCAATTTATCAAATTAATAACTGATGAAGAAGGAAAAATTATCAGTTCAGTATTTTATGATAATGTAAGAGCATTTCAGGGTGAAAATCCAGTCAACCAAAAAATTAAAGAAACGTTAAATGCAAGGAAATTTGATAAGTTCCCAATATTTAATAATGGCATTACAATCGTTGCAAAATCAGTTATACCAGCCGGTAATAAGTTTACTCTTTCTGACTACTCCATCGTTAATGGTTGCCAAACAAGTCATGTGCTTTATAATTCTAGGGCTTTAGATGGGATCGCTAATATGAGTATACCTATTCGTCTTATTGTTACTAATGATGAAGAGATAAGAAATGATATTATTCGTGCTACGAATAACCAAACACAGGTTAAGCCAGAAGAATTGGAAGCCCTATCCGACTTTCAGAAAGCATTGGAATTATACTATTCAACTATATCCGGAGAAATGCAGTTATTTTATGAAAGAAGGTCTAAGCAATTTAATAATAACCCCACCATCACAAAGACAAGAATAATCACAATTCCAATTCAAATAAAATCTTTTGCAGCCATGTTTCTGGAACAGCCACATTTGGTTTCGAGATTTTACGGAGAAATTACAAAACTCCTCGGCGTAAAAATATTTTTAACAGATCACAAACCAATTGTTTATTATACTTCAGCTTTGGCTTATTTTAGGATAGACCAATCATTTAGGTTGTTTAATTTAGACCCAAAATATAAGAAATGTCGTTATCATTTACTTATGTTGTTACCATACGCGGCATTAAGCGGGGCAAAACCACAGTTTAATTCTAATCAAATTGAAGCTTATTGTAATAAGATAATTGAACAGCTTAAAACTTCTGAGAAAGCAAAAGTTTTGTTCAAAAAAGTAACAGATATTATTGATAATTCTGGAATAAATATCGACGATAGAGATGCATTTAAATTACAATCAACAAATAATACTCTGCTAAGTGCTTTTTCTCGCCCCCATCGTTAACGTCGGCAAAAATTTGGACGTAATGAAATGAAGACGTTAAGCAATTGTTAGACTGGGTTGCGAAGCAATTTGGTGCGTTTTTGTTTCACTGCTAAACGAAGGAAAGTCCGTAAACTGCGAGGGCACCGAGAGCATCAACTTGAGGAGAATTTGAGATTGCATTTAACTGGCGTTATGTGTATTTAAGCTAAGTTCCATATATGTAGTTATATTTGCTCCGTTTATTTTCGTAAATAAAGCCTTTATACTTTATTTGCGAGAACAAAATATATAAACAAATAAAAATACTCTCTGATGAATCTACAAAAAAGATAAATAAATCAACACAACAATAATCAACTTATCCAAAGAGGTGAAAATGATGGTTAACACAGCAATTAACGGTTTTGGAAGGATTGGCCGGCAGGTTCTTCAGGCGGGAATTAATGACCCTAAGATAAACTGGGTAGCAATCAATGATGTTACTGACACCAACACTTTAGCATATCTTCTTAAGTATGATTCAGTCCACAGCCGTTCGGACTATAAAGTGGAAGCCAGGAGTAATTCTTTGCTCGTTAACGGCAAGACAATTAAAGTTCTTTCTGAAAAGGATCCGGAGAAGCTGCCGTGGAAGGAATTAAGGATAGATGTGGTTGTGGAAAGCACAGGATTATTTACCGATAGGGATTCAGCCACAAAACATCTTAAAGCCGGAGCTAAAAAGGTTCTTCTTTCTGCGCCGGGAAAAAATATGGACATCAGCCTGGTTATGGGTGTGAATGAAAAAAAGTACGATAAAAAGAAGCATCATATTATCTCCAACCTTTCCTGCACCACCAATTGCCTTGCACCGATGGTTAAAGTTTTGCATGACGCATTTAAGATAGAGAAAGGGTTTTTGGTAACTACGCACGCTTATACTGCTGACCAGCGCCTGGTAGATGCGCCGCATAAAGACTTGCGTAGGGGGAGAGCTGCGGCAGAAAATTTAGTGCCTACAACCACGGGAGCAGCTAAATCAGTTGCAGAGGCCATTCCCGAGCTGAAAGGAAAATTGGACGGGTTTGCCATCCGCGCACCGGTTCCCGACGGCTCAATTGCCACTTTTGTCTGTACGGTTAAAAAGAAAACTTCAACAGCAGAAATCAATAATCTTTTCAGACAATCTTGTAAGAGGGAAATGCAGGGAATAATCCAGTATAACGAAGAGCCGATAGTTTCTTTAGACATAATTCACAATTCCCATTCCTGCATCTTTGAAGCGCCGTTTACTTACGTAATTGACGGCAATTTAGTCTCCATCTCCGGCTGGTACGACAACGAATGGGGATATAGCTGCAGAATGGTAGAGATGATTAAGAAGGTGTGGTAAGAAGAGGTATGGTTGAAAAAGTGCGGTAAGTTTGTGTCTGAGGAAGTTTGTATCTGATGGTTAACCTTACTTCAAAGCTAATCCTACTTTAAAGCCACTTTTACTCAAAATAAACCTTCCTAACCCCTTTCACTTTCTTTACTTTTCTTATTAATTCCTGCAGGTACTGCAAGTCTCTAGGGATGATTACAAAGGAGCATTCAGCATTGCCCGGCCCTATAAGTTTGGCTTTGGCTTCTTTTACTTCAAATCCTGCATTGGCGGTAGTATTAAGCAGATCAGCAAGCAAACCGCTTCTTTCTCCTGCTCTAACATTAAATTTAATCTTTTGGTTGAAGGTTTCCCGCCATTTTACGGAGATCCATCTTTGCTCTTCTTTAAGCGCCTGCCGGCAATCTATGCTATGAACTGAGATAACTCTTCTTTTTGTGGCTATGCCAATAATATTGTCTCCGGGAAGAGGGGTGCAGCATTTGGCTAAGATACATAAAGCTTTGGGGAAATCCTTCGCTTCGGCTAGAATGCCCTGATCTTCTTTGGCCACAGGCTTGAATATTCTGTACCAGAGAGCCGGCAGCTTTTCGTGCCTGAGCAGGGATTTACGGATCTTTTGTTTAGCTCGGGCGGACTTTACAAATTTAACCCAGGCTCTTCTTGGCCGCTGGTTTTTATTTGTAAGTACTTCAACAACATCGCCTAAGGCAAGCTCATGCCGTAAGGGTACAAATTTGCCGTTAACTTTTCCGCCCACGGCCCTGTTTCCAACATCTTCATGCACGGAATAAGCAAAATCCAGGAGTGTAGCTCCCTGGGGCAGCTCTTTAACGTCTCCTTTAGGCGTATAGCAGTAAATTTTATCTCCAAAAATGTCTATCTTAGCTGCTTCCAGGAATTCTTTATGGCCTTCCTTCTGCAGCTCAAGCACGTTTCTCAGCCAGGATATTTTTTTCTGAAAGAGCTGGTCGGATTTAAGGCCCTTGTACTTCCAGTGTGCGGCTATCCCTTCTTCTGCGAATTCATCCATTTCTTTTGTTCTGAGCTGTACTTCTACTATTTTTCTGTCGCTGATTTTTATTGCCGTATGCAGGGAGCGGTAGCCATTGGGCTTGGGGTTGGCGATGTAATCTTTTAATTTCCCTTCTACAGGATCAAAATTTTCATGGAGCAAACCAAGCAGTGTATAGCAGTCTTTAATTTCCGGCACAATTATTCTAATACCGGATAAATCAAATTGCTGGTGGAGAGGAACTTTTCTCTGGACTATTTTTCTGAAGATGCTGTAAATGTGCTTGGAGCGGCCCTTTATTTTGAGGATTGACAGTTTATTTTTGGAAATCTCTTTTATCTTTTCTATAACTTCATTAATGAATTCCTCCCGCTCTTCTTTGGATTCTTCCAGGAAATCAGCAATTTCTTTGTATTTTTTGGGGTGAAGGATTTGCAGGGATAAATCTTCTAAAGCAACTCTTATTTTTTCCAGCCCCAGGCTGTAAGCTAATGGGGCATAGACGTCCATTACTTCCCGGGCAATTCTCTGCTGCTCATTTTCTGGAAGTGCGGCAATGGTTCTTAAATTGTCAATTTTGTCAGCTAACTTTATGAAAATTACCCTAATGTCGCCTAACGTAGCTAAAAGTATTTTACACAATGCTTCTGCTTCCAGCTTGATGTTTTTTGATTTTATCTGCTTGATTTCTTCAACTCCGCCGATTAAAGCAGCAATTTCGTGTCCAAATTTTTCTTCCAGCTCTTTCTGCGAGCTGCATTTTAATGTTCCATGCAGAAGTGCAGCAGCAGTAACTTCCGGAGAAGCTTTATTTTCAGCAAGTATCTGCGCTACTCTTACATTATGCTCAAAGTATGAATCTCCAGACAGGCGTTTCTTCTCTGCAAGGCAGCTTTTTGAGAAGGAAAGTGCCGCTTTGAAGAGGGACAGATTGCTATAGCCGGCTTCTCTACATTTTTCCAGAAAGGATCCCTTCAAAGACTCCTTTAAAAACTCCTCTGTATCTTCTTTTGCATTATCTTTTGTATCATATTCTTCCAGCTGTTCATCCATAGGCAGTTAGTTAAAGCTATCTCATTAAAAAGATTGTGTTTTGAATTTACAGAAGGTTTGATTTCAGGCTTCATCCTGAAAAAAGAGCAGGGGCACAAAGAAGGCTGTGCCTTCTGGTGTCCTCGGCTATGCCTGCGGCTTTGCCAAGATGTCCGACGAGCTGAGCTATTCGTAAGACGAAATTGAGTTGCCAGCTCCTCGGAAGACACAGCGATAGTGCCTAGACAAGGAACTAGCGATAGCTGGGCGAGGAGGACGGCAAGCCCCTGCTCTTTAACAACGCAAAAACGCCGCCTTGGCCGTGAGCCTCGCCCCGCTTTAGCTTCTGTCATCGCTCCATTCTCGCTTTTTTATTCAAAAAGCGGGGAACTAAACTTCTGGTTAATAGCTCCGCTCAGCTCACCTCTTGGCCTAGGCGGCGGCGTTTTTGCCTTTTTCAGGATGAAGCTTTGACTTTACAAACATTTTTAAACAACGACGAATTAGTTAACTTTTAATTATTGGTTAACTTTTAATTTAATCATTATTTTAATTATTAGTTAGCTTTTAATTTAATCATATTTAATCATTACTCAAAAAGAGGTGCCGTCTTGAAATTCAAAGTTAAAGACATGGATATTGCTACGGGAGGAATCCTTGTTGCTATTCTTAATCAGAAAGACGCCAAGAAGCTGGATTTGCATTACGGAGACCGTCTTTTGGTTAGCGATGGCAAGCCGATTACCTGCATTTTGGATATTTCTGAGAGCCATAAAGCCGTGCCTCCGGGAAGTGTAGGCTTGTTTGAGGAAGTTCTGGATAAATTAGGTGTTAAAGGCGGGGATGAGGTGGAAGTAACATTAACGGGCAAGCCGGAGTCGCTGAAGCATATCCGCAGCAAATTATTTGGCAAAGAGCTTGGCTACAAGGAGTTATACCACATTATGGATGATATTACCCATGACCGCCTGACCGATATAGAGAAAACTTATTTTGTTTCCGGCGGATTTATTAACGAATGGAGCGTAAACGAAGTTGTGCAGATGACTAAAGCTATTGTGGACACAGGAAACAGGCTTAATTTTGGAAAGATGATTTTGGACAAGCATTGTATTGGGGGAGTTCCGGGAAACAGGACGACTATGGCCGTTGTTCCCATTGTAGCTGCCGCCGGGTTTAAAGTTCCCAAGACCAGCTCCAGGGCAATAACATCACCGGCAGGAACTGCCGATACCATGGAATGTCTAGCTAATGTAGAGTTGACGGAAAAAGAAGTTAAGACTGTTGTGAAAAAAACAGGTGCCTGTATTGTGCATGGAGGCTCAATGAATCTTGCTCCGGCAGATGATAAAATCATTAAGGTAGAGCATCCTTTGTCAATTGACCCGGAAGGGCAGCTTCTTGCTTCGGTGATGGCTAAGAAGTATTCCGTTTCTGCAAGCCATGTGCTTATAGATATTCCCATGGGCAGAACAGTCAAGGCAACAAACCGCACGGAAGCAATGCATCTTAAAAAGATGTTTGAGCTGGTGGGAAAGCGGTTGGGCATGGAGATAAGCGTCATTATTACTGATGGCTCCCAGCCGATAGGTAATGGTGTTGGTCCGCTTTTGGAAGCTATGGATGTGCTGGCTGTGCTGCGAAATGAGCCTAAGGCTCCTCAGGACCTTAGAGAAAAGGTAGTAAAGCTGGCTGGACTTATGCTAGAAATGACTGATAGATATAAGAAAGGCAGCGGTATTAAAGCAGCTGAGGAGATCTTAAGCAGCGGAAAGGCTATTAAGAAAATGCATGAAATCATTGATGCTCAGGGGAGGCAGAAAATGCCCTTTTTGGGGGAGCATCGCTATTTAGTGCACAGCAAACACCCAGGAAAAATTAGGGAGATAAACAATGAGATTATTGCCAAAGCCGCCCGGGTTGCCGGCGCTCCCGAAGATAAGGGCTCAGGATTGTATCTGCATAGAAAAGTTGGTGATTCTGTGAAGAAAAATGAATTGTTATATACCATTTATGCTGAAAGCCAGTTCAAACTTAAGGAAGCAAAGAGTTTTATTAGTGAGAATAATGGTTATGCCTTAAAGTGAAGAAATAGACAAGAAGAAATAGATAAGAAGATAAGACGATAAAAATAGGGAGAATAACAAGATGGCAAACAAAAAGAAAAAAAGCATTCCTTTTGACCCTTTAAATGCTTTCATCAGAGAAATAAAAAAAGCAGAAACTTCTTTAGAGAAGATTGATAAGATTTACAAGAGGGATATGCGCTGGTTTGAGCGCATTTCAGACAAAATTGCCAACTTTGGCGGCAGCTGGTCTTTTATAGTTTTATTCATAATTGTGGTAGTCTTTTGGATTATTCTAAACAGTATTTTATTAATAGAAAAGCCTGTAGACCCTTACCCTTACATCCTGTTGAATTTGATGCTCTCTTGTCTTGCAGCGATACAGGCGCCGATAATCCTGATGAGCCAGAGCCGGGCGGCAAAGAGGGACCAAGCTAAATTAGAAGTGGATTTAGAGAAAGATTTGCGTGATTTAAACTTAGACAAGCAGACAGTGCATATGCTGGTAAAAATGCAGAAAGATATAGAGCTGATTAAGAAGAAAATGAAACTAAAAAGAAGATGAATAAAAAGAAGATGAAACTGTAATTTTCTGATTATTTAAATATAAATTTTTAAATATAAATTTTGTAATGTCGGGTTTGCTCTATTCCAATTAAGTTTCTATTCTAACTTAGTTTATTTCAACCCCGTGCTTCCAAATCCGCCCCTGCTTGAATTGAGCATTGTTTCTGTTTCTTCAAAGACAACCGGAACAAAATGTAGTATCATCATTTGAGCTATCCGTGTGCCTTTTTCAATAACAACTTCTTTGGCAGTATAATTTAAAGCGGGAAATTTATATTCGTCATTCTCTCCGCAAAAATCACGGTCGCCTATGCCCATGCTGTTAGCCTGGATTATGCCTAACTTATGAGTGGAACTTCGGGGAGCAACTAAAACCCAGCAGTTGTCGGGTATTTGCAGAATTACATTTAAAGGAATGTATTGGATTTCATTGGGCTTGACGGTTATTGTTTCCCGGGCACATAAGTCTAAAGCTACTGCTCCTTTGGATTTGTATTTGGGCAAAGGCAATGATTTATCTACTCTTTTGATTTTTACGTTGATGGAGTTCATGTGATTGTTTTCTGCTTTAAAATGCTTTGAAAAATATTTTGCTTTCTTCACGAAAATTTTCTGCAAAAGGTCAAGAATCCAGTATGCCCGAGCATCTGGAATTCCGGGCGCATGATCTCTTCAACAATTTTCCATTTCCGCTCCAGCAATTCGACTGTTTCAATGACTTTAATGGAAGTATCGCCAGCAGAATCAATGAATTTCTTTACCTGATGCAGATTGGGAAGATAAACGACTAAATGCCCTCCGGGCTTAAGCGCTTTTTCTGCATGCTTGACAGCTCTCCAAGGCTCGGGAACGTCTAAAGTGATCAAATCAACATTCTTTTCGGAAATGCCTTCATAAATATCCGCCTGTTTGATAGTTAAATTCTCCATGCAGCACAACTCTTTGTTTTTTTGGGCAATGTCATAATGCCCGGGGTTAATTTCATAGGCAATGACTTCCTTGCAGACGTTGGCTAAGAAGAGGCAGAGTGATCCTGACCCTGCTCCGGCATCAACAGCAAGGGAATTCTTGTTTATGCCCGTTTTGGCAATGAGCAGGCCGATGTCTTTATGCAGCATAACTTGTGGACCTCTTTTTAGGCTATCCCACAGATCGCTAAAATTAGTGTCTATCAACAAAAATGATTTGTTTCTATTCGTAGTTACGATTGTTTTCTTTCCTTTAAGCCCTTTGCTGGGAATGACGCCTGACGAAGTGTGAAAGTCTTCATTCAAATCTTTCACAAAGTACTTTTTGCCCGTTTCCTGCTCGATGAGGATTTTTTTGATTGTTCTCATGCTTATTTTTGCTGTTCTCCCGATTATCTTTTTCAACTGCAGTTAATTTTTCTTTGAAGCTTAAAGCAGAAAATATTTTTAAACTTATTGGAGAATAAATTAGAAAGGGGTTAAAAAGGTTAATGATAGGTAATAATAGTTAGTTTCAATTTTTGAGTTGCTTTTATCGCGA
>JBFMFP010000039.1:0-11810 GCA_040751885.1 Nanobdellota archaeon | reverse complement strand
AAGGTACGGTAAATTCTGTAAATCTCGGAATACATGCTTTTCTGCGTTTTGAGGCTGCCCCTGCCCGCTTCACGGAGCAGTTTTTCCAGGGCCTTTTCAGCAACGAGCTGGGATTCAATTTTTTCAGTCAGCTCCCTCATTTCGGAATGAAAATCGGGCTTGTCCTCTTCAGGCAGCTGAGCATAAAGCCTGTAGATTTTGGCATAATGCTCGGCTACAGCTTCCTCATCAAGAAACGGGCTTGCTTTTTTAAGTTCCCTGTGCAGGCGGTTTGCTGCGGACATCTCCCAGGAAGCATAAGCTATCCCAATTACCGCAAACAAAGCTGTAGACAGCAGTACCGTTTTTAGCGATGGGCCGAGAAGGAGATAAATCGCCAGGGAAACAACAATAAAAAAAAGGGAAACAGTTCCGACAATAATTTCTATAGCATAGCTTTCTTTTGGTGAGGTTTCTTCTGCTGTATTTTCTCCTCTTAATTCTTCAGCCAAGTATTCTTTTTCTGACCTGTCCTCTTTTGAATCCTTTGAAACACCCATAAAGGCTACCTTTAAAGCTTTTTAAAGAGTTGTTAAGAGCCTGTTTTTCAGTTCGGCAATAGCCACTCTTTCCTGTTTGGTTGTGTTCCGGTCACGGATAGTCACGGAGTCGTCCTGCAGGCTGTCAAAGTCAACGGTGATGCAGTAAGGAATGCCTGTTTCATCCGCCCGGGCATAACGCCTGCCGATGCTTCCCGTTTCATCATAGAAGCAAAAGCAGCATTTCTTGAGCTGCTCGTGGATTCCCTTGGCTTTTTCTGCCAATTCCGGCTTGTTCTTGACCAAGGGGAAAACTGCGCAAAATACAGGTGCTATTTTAGGAGACAGCTTTAAAACGATATTTCCCCTTTCTTTATCGTCATTATAGGCGTCAAACATCAAAGCCAGGAAAGCTCTTTCTACTCCCTGGGAAGGCTCGGATGCCACCCGGGGAATGATCCTTTCTCCGCTAGTTTCGTCAAAAAACTCCAGTTTCTGTCCGGAAAATTCCTCATGCCGCGACAAGTCAAACTGTCCGCGGTCAGCGTTGCCATAAATCTCTTTCCATCCTGTTGGGAAGTGATACTCTAAGTCAAAACAGGAGCGGGCGTAATGAGCAAGTTCATCTGCACGGTGCTCCCGAACTCTTAAATTTGCCGGATTCATGCCTAATTCGTTAACAAACCATAAATATTCCCTGACGAGCCAGTAAACCTGCCATTTGTTAG
Organism: Nanobdellota archaeon; assembly: GCA_040751885.1. Taxonomy (GTDB): domain Archaea; phylum Nanobdellota; class Nanobdellia; order Woesearchaeales; family GW2011-AR9; genus JBFMFP01. Next base: position 10,564 of record JBFMFP010000039.1, on the reverse strand, counting down.
TTCTTAGTCTTAAAACATCCCCAACTTTGATTTTTTTGTGCTCACAGTGCTCATGGTGATCTTTCTGATTTTTGGCCGGGAGGACGTTCAGCTCTAGATCCAGGTATTTTTTCAGTGAAGTGCAGTCATCTGCTTTCCCTGGATGGGTAAAAAATTCCATTTCCATCTGCTCAAATTCCCTTGTCCGGAACAAGAATTCCCGCGGGGAAATTTCGTTTCTGAACGCTTTTCCGCTTTGGGCAATGCCGAAGGGCAGCTTGACCCGCGAAGTGTCGGTAACATTCTTGAAAGCTGTAAAGATGTTCTGGGCAGTCTCCCCGCGGAGGTAGGCTATGTTTTCCGCTTCTTCCTTTGCTCCGACAAAAATCTTGAACATGAGGTTAAACTTGCTCGGTGCAGAGAAAACCTTGCTGTTGCATTTGGGGCATTTCAGGCCTTTTTCCTTGGCCAGCTGCTCTATTTCCTTTTCACTTTTTTTTTCTACGCTTATCCTGAGCTGCTCTTCTATAAGATGGTCGGCACGGTAGCGGGTTTTACATTTAGTGCATTCTATAAGAATGTCGGTAAAAGATTCAACGTGGCCGGAAGCTTCCCAGACTTTTTTTGGAGAGATGAGCGCTCCATCAATGCCAACAATGTTATCTTCCTGTTGGACAAATGATTTCCACCAGCTTTGCTTGATTTTATTTTTGGTTTCAACCCCCAGCGGACCAAAATCAAAAAATCCGGAAAGGCCGCCATAAATTTCAGAACTGGGATAGACAAAGCCTTTTTTCTTGCAAAAAACATACATCTCTTCAATTGTAGGTGCTTTTTGGATTGCCATAATTGCTAACGTAGATTATTGCCAACGTAGATTATTGCTAACGTAGATGATTGCTAACGCAGATGCCAATGCTGGTTTTTTATATTTATATTTTATTTCTCGTTTTTTAGGCACTTTCCTTAGTTTTTTATCTTGATTTTTTTGAATGTTTATTAAATTGTTTATTCAATTTTATTCACGTCTGGTTTAACTATTGTCTAGTTTAGTTATTTAGCATCCAGATCTTTCTCCAACCCGTACTTCCCTTGCATGGGGACGAAGAGGAATGTGCCCAGAAATTCAAAGTCCAGACGATCATTCACTTTAATAGCTTTAACCATGACCTGCCCGTGTAAATCGCCCACAGGTGCTACAATTATGCCTTGCTCTTTTGTTTGCTCAATAACTAACGGAGGTATTTGCGGACAGGCCGCAGTTATAATTACCCGGTCAAACATTCCTTTGTTAAAATGATCTTCAAAATGATCTTTATCTACAATTCCAAGGGAGCCATCTCCTTCCACAACCATAATGTTGGGAAAGCCTAATCGTGCAGCATTCCTTTTTGCCGCCTGAACCAGCTCGGGGATTATTTCTATAGTGGTTATTCTCCCTTTGCTCCCCACAAGCTTGGCTAAGATGCAGGCTTGGAATCCTACTCCTGCTCCAATCTCCAGAATGCTTTGTCCCTCCTGAACATCCAGGGCCTGAAGCATAAGCATAATGGTTGTTGGCTGGGAAATGGACTGCCCCCGTGTTGTCGGCAAAGGAATGTCATCGTAGGCATGCCCTGTTAATTCCGCCGCAACGAATAATTCCCGCGGAATTTCACAAAAAGCAGCGATAGTTTTTTCTTCAAATCCTTTAGCTCTCCAAAAGGAGCAAAGCTCTTCTTTTTGTAAGAATAATTTTTGTATCGGAAATAAAGTATGAAATTCTTTATTTACGGCTGAAAAATTTTTAATTTTTCTTGAATTTTGCTTCATTTAGCGGTAGAAAGAAAGAAGACTATTTAATGATTATGCAGATTAATGGTTATACAGTAGTTTGTAAAAATTCAGTTTCCTCTTCGTCCAGCTCCAGCTCTTCGGCAATATTTTTTCCACCATCATTTCTGAATATTGCCTGCAAATAAGGAATCTGCCTTTCAGCAACTTTTTTAGAAGTGTGCGTTTTGTGGGCAAGCTTTTCAGCAATCCCTTTTTTCTTTGCATTTTTCATTTTTGCCTGCCAGATGCGCAGGATGCGTGTAGTCGGCCGGTAAGCAGCAAAGGAAGTGTTTTTTTCTTCTTTTGCTGAGGAAATTCCTGCTGTCAGGAGATTGTTGATATAGACTAAAAAACGCCAGTGCTGTCTTTTTCTTATCCTTCCGCTGAAGACATCTGCACGGGCAAGATGCTCGTATGCTTTGGACAGCGCTTTTGCGGAAGCGTATTCTTTAGGCAGATTTTCATCCATCCACAGGAACAATTCATTGGGCTCAGCGTCAATGTTGTTTAAAGCGGATAAAGCATTTTCAGCCGATGAAGACTTGAAAATAACTCTTAAGGCGTTAATAATAGTATCTGTCCGTTTCCGCTCGGAAAGGCTGATGACATCTTCATAGCAGACACCTAAGGCTCCTGCTTCAGTTTTTTTATCCCGATTGGCAGCACATGCCTGCAGGTCAATTAAAGCTGCCCGGGTATCGCCGTCAGCCTGCCGGGCCAAAGTGCTTATCGCTCTTTCTTCAAAAGTTATGCTCTCCTGCTCACAGACCCACTGCAGGGCATGAGCTATAGTCCTGTACTGCAGAGCATGAAACTCAATCATCTGGCAGGATTTGTGCAGCGGCTTAAGCTTGCTATCATCTATTTCGTTGGCAGTAAGGATAACCGGAAAGATGGATTTTTCAATTGCTTTCAGCAGCGCAGGGATGCATCCCCTGTCTTTCACTCCGGAGATGTTATCTACTTCATCAATTAAAATCATTTTAGGCGTGAAGAACAGTGAGCGCTGGCCTAATGCAGAGTCCAGGAACAGTTTGATATTTTCAGCATTTCTTAAGTCCGAAGAATTAATTTCCAAGAGATCGTATCCTAACTCTTGGGCAAGAGCATAGACAGAAGAAGTTTTTCCATTGCCTATTGGTCCATATAAAAGAGCTGCTTTATGTTTTTTTTGTTTGTAATTGATGATGAAATCTTTTAGTTCGGCAACTGCTTTCTGCTGGCCGAAGATCTGCTCGGAATTTCTCGGTGCATATTTCGTAGTGAATAGAGCCATAAACTATCCGGAGAAGCTGTAGTTTAAAAAGATTATTCGGAAATATAGCATGTATTAAGTCTGGGCTGGCAGGCATTGTACCATTGAAGAAGTCGGTGCTAGCAGTAGAAAACGAGCTGCTGACAAAAGAAGCAAAGATTAAGGAAATGGAAGGAAAATTGAGAAAAAAGTAAATAAGAACAAAGTCAGTTTATCGTTCTTTTTTTTTTATATTTGTTAACTTTTTAGCAGGAAATTCTCTTTTTCAAAACTACAAGCCCAAAAGCATACCCATCATAGTCCCATAATTTATTTAAACCCGGAAAGGTTCTAAAAAGGAAAGGGAAAAAATTATGGAAAAAAAATTATAGAAAAAATTATAAAAAATATGGGCTTAACTTAAAACAACAAAAGACGTAAAAAAACACAAAGAACCACAAAGAGCAAAAAGCATAAACGAGAAAATTGAAAATAATTTTCTCTAGTTTAAAAGTATTACATACTTTATAAACAATAACAAAAATGAAGCTTGGCCTTACATATGCGGATGTTCTCCTTATTCCTAAACGGACTTCTTTAAATTCCCGCAGCGAGGCGGATGTTAAAACGCGGTTTACTAAAAATGTTTACCTCAACATACCCTTGGTCAGCTCAAATATGGCTACGGTTACCGAGCATAAGATGGCTATTGCTCTGGCCAGGGAAGGAGGCTTAGGAGTAATACACCAGTTTGGAACGATTGAAGAGCAGGTTAGGGAAGTTAAGAGGGTTAAAAAGAGCACCAGCTATGTAATTGAAAACCCCGTTTCTGTTCCGCCCTATATCTCCATTGGTAAAGCAGTAGAAATGATGAAGAATGAAGGGGTTACTAGTCTTCTGGTCAAGGAAGGAGAAAAATTAGTAGGTATTTTTACTAACAAAGATTATTTGTTTGAGGATGATTTGAGCAAAAGCATTTCTGAAGTGATGACCAGGCAATTGGTTACCGCCCCTTACGGAATTCCTCTGGAAGAAGCCAAAAAAATCCTGCACAAGCATAGGATTGAAAAACTGCCCTTGCTTCAGGATGGAAGAGTTAGAGGGCTGATTACTACGCAGGATATTAAAAAGTTAGAGTATTGGCCCGATGCCGCCAGGGATAAAAAGGGAAGACTATTGGTTGGGGGCGCTGTGGGTGTTAAAGACACGATAGAAAGAGCCGGGGCCCTGATTGAAGCCGGCGTAGATGTCATTGTTTTGGATATTGCCCATGGCCATTCGGATTTGGCTATCCAGCGGATAAAAGAGCTAAAAGCGCATTTTAACATTGATGTCATGGCAGGAAATATTGCCACTGCTGATGCGGCCAAGGATTTGATTGCCGCCGGGGCGGATGGATTAAAAGTAGGCATAGGTCCTTCTGCTGTCTGCACGACCAGAATAATGTCTGGTGCGGGAGTGCCCCAGCTTACTGCTGTTACGGACGTAGCCAATTTAGCTAAAGAATATGACGTTCCGCTGTGCGCTGATGGAGGAATGAAATATCCGGGAGATGTGGTTAAAGCCCTTGCTGCTGGTGCATCAACAGTTTTTTCAGGAAGTTTTTTTGCCGGCACGGATGAAGCTCCGGGGATGATTATTCTAAAGGAGGGCAAGCGCTACAAACGTTACATGGGCAGTGCTTCCCACGACAGCAATATGGAAAGGATAGAAAATACCGAAGGCAGATTGGTTAAAGAAAGGCTGGATGTCTTCGTAGAAGGTGTTTCCATATTGGTAGATTACAAAGGCTCGGTTCGTGAAGTAATCAGAGGGTTGGTAAAAGGACTGCAAAGCGGTATCAGTTATTGCGGTGGAAGAAACATTAAGGAAATGCAGGAAAATGCTGAATTCATTCAGATTACTTCCTACGGTTGGGAGGAAAGCAAAAGCAGGGGAGAGAAGTTGAGTGAGTGATTATACGTGCTAGTTTTCCCTCAGATATCCCCAAGAGTGCAGCTTGTCGCTGTCTTCAAACCATCTCTCTCCGATATCATCTCTATAATACATATGGGGGATGGAAATGTTTTTTATTCTCTGATATGCCTGCAGCTGTGCCTGCTTCATCGTCTGCCCACAGCCGCAAACTACGAGAGCAACACCGCTGTTTCCCGTGATTACCCATTCTCCGTTTACGAGTTTCACGTCTTCAAAATGCACTCCTTCAGTAGGTTTTTTAAAGAAGATGACTGAATCTTTGGATTTGACTTCAAAAGTTTCCTGATCCCTGAACGGGAAAGGAGGAACAACAATTCTTACGCCAATCTGGAATCCGGATTTTACTTTGAGTTTTGGCTTTTTGCCCTGGGCCAGCTCGTAAAGAAAGTCGCCAAAGGAAGCAAGCATGCCTTCTTCCTGTATAAAGACACAGGGGTAACCAAACCTGCTGGTAAATTCTAAGGGATAGATGCCCTTGCTGTTGACAATGCAGTTTAAATCAATATATCCAACATAGCCTTCTTCGGCAAGTTTTGGCTCCATTTTCTTCAGTGTCTGGTTGAATAGCCTGTTTGGACCGGACCAGAACATTGCCGTGCCCATCTCTCCGGTGGAAGGCCCCAAATTGCCGGGAAATAATTTTTTATGCTCAAAGTTGACATTAATGGGGTAAATAAACTCCTTCCCGTCAAAGAAGGCGCCTACGGCAATCTCCACGCCGTTTATTTTTTTCTGCAGCTGGAAGGCAGGTATTTTACTGGCCCAGGCTTTGTTGTAATCATTAAGAACTTGAATTACATCCCTTCCATCATCTTCTTCCCCAATATACAACAGGCCTTTAAGGTTAGCTGCTTCCCCACACGGTTTCATCACATATTTTCCGGGATTGTCTTTCACGTATTGGATAGCTTCTTTAAAATCAGTAAACACTTTGTGCGGGAGTATGTTTATTCCTGCTTTTTTCAGTTCCTCCTGGCCAAACTCCCTGTCATCTTCAAGTTTGTCAGTGTACGGCGTTCCGCCGATGACCAGCTTGCCTTGCTCGCGGAGCTTTTTTGCCCTCTCTCCCTGGCCAAGGACGTCGTCAAAAACAATTAAGTCCGCCCATTTGACCCCTTTTTCCCAATCGTCAACCATCTCTACAAAGCCAAGGCCTACTTCTTTGTCGTCGGGACTGCTGACATGATATTTTACCCCATGGCCTTCGTTAAGAATTCTCCAGGCAATATCTGCTATTAGACTATCAAGAGTCACAAACAGAATTCTTTTGAGGTTTTGTGTCTGCTTGTTTGATTTACCAGTTTCCTTAATGTGATTTAGTTCTTTGACGTGATTCTGCACGTCTTTTCCATTGTTTCCGTTGGAATGTTTTTCTTCCAGCTTCTCTTCCATCTTTACTTGCTTCTTTTTTTGATTGACTATTTGATTGACTATTTGATTAACTATTTGATTAACTATTTGATTAACTATTTGATTGATGATAAAATTATTAATGGTAAAAATAGAATTCATTTAAAAATTTATGTCTTTTGTTGTGGATTAGTTTGATTTGTTTTCATCTGCTCATTTCTTTTCATTCTCTTTTTTATTCTCTTATAGACAAAATATCCCAGCAGGACCAAAATTACCGCTGCTATGGGTAAAGAAAAGAATTTGGAATATTTGCTGACTACCTCCCAGTTCTTTCCGAGGAGAAAACCGATGTAGGCAAGGAACATGTTCCAAGCAGTTGCTCCGATGATTGTATAAAAGCAGAATTTTTTCAGTTTCATTTTTCCTATGCCTGCAGGGATGGAAATGAGGTGCCTGACTACGGGGATAAACCTGCTGAGCAGAACTGTTTTTTCTCCCCTCTTCTGGAACCACTGCTCAGTTTTTTCCAGATCTTCCATATCCAAAAGAAAATATTTTCCCCATTTCTGGAAGAAATTATTATTCCTTCCCAAAAGACCGAAGTAATAAGAAATAAGTGAACCAAAAAGGCTGCCCAGCGAGCTGAAAATAAGGACGCCAAGAAAACTCATCTTTCCCTGGCTTACCAAATAGCCTGCAAGGGGCATGACCATTTCTGAAGGAACGGGGAAAACCATGCTTTCCATAGCCATAAGAATCAGGATGCCCGGATAACCGAGAAAGAGAATCGTCTGTACGCAGAGCTCTCCGGTTCTGGAAAGGATTGTCCAGATTATTTTCATTTTTGAGGTGCCTTTTGCTTGCAGTTTGGATATATTTATCTATCGGTTTAAAAACATTTTTAAATAATGTCCTTCACCTTGTGCAGATAATGGAACTTCCTAAACAATACGACTCGAAAGTGGCTGAGCCAAAGTGGCAGAAATTCTGGAAGGAGAATAAGGTCTACAAGTTTGATTCTCATTCGTCCAAAAAAGTGTATAGCATAGACACTCCTCCACCGTATGCTTCTGCTGATCATTTGCATGTTGGGCATGGAATGCATTATTCACAGTTTGAGTTTGTGGCCCGTTTTCAGAGGATGCGGGGGAAAAATGTCTTCTTTCCCATGGGCTATGATGACAATGGCCTGCCTACCGAAAGGTACGTAGAGCAGAAACATAAAGTTGACAAGTCAAAAATAAGCCGTGCCGATTTCATCAAACTCTGTCTGGAAGAAACCAGGAAAACAGGCCAAACTTATTATAATTTATTCACGCGCTTGGGCTTTTCTCTGGATTGGGATTTGCTTTATCATACTATTGGCGACAAAGCCAGAAGAATAGCGCAGAAATCATTTCTTGATTTATACAAGAAAGGGTATTTAGACTATTTGCATACTCCAGCGATGTGGTGCACAAAGTGCCAGACAACTGTTGCCCAGGCGGAACTGGAAAATGTAGATCTAAAGTCACATTTTAACGACCTTGTTTTCAGAAGCGGGGGGAATGATTTGATTATAGCCACGACCAGACCGGAATTGCTGCCTGCCTGCGTGGCTTTGTTTTATCATCCTGAAGATGAGCGCTATCAAAAGCTGAAAGGCAGGTTTGCCCAAGTGCCTTTGTTTAATTATGAAGTACCCATACTCAGCGATGAGTCAGTAGCTAAGGATAAGGGCACGGGGCTGATGATGGTTTGTACTTTTGGGGATAAAGATGATATTGAAAAATGGCATAAATATAACTTACCTCTGCGTGTTGTAGTGACGGAAGAAGGCTGCCTAAACGAACTTGCCGGCAAATACAAGGGCCTAAATCTTAAAAATGCCCGGCAGAAAATAATAGCTGACCTTAAAGATAACAATCTGCTCGTCCGCCAGGAAGAGATTATCCATGCAGTTAATGTGCACGAGCGCTGCAGCACGGAGATTGAATTTCTTAAGAAGCCGCAATGGTCAATAAAAGTTTTGGACAAAAAGGAAGAATTAATTGAAATTGCCCAAGAGATTAAATGGTATCCGGAGCATATGAAAATCCGTTACGAGCACTGGGTTAAGAATTTACAGTGGAATTGGTCCATCTCCAGACAAAGATATTATGGCGTGCCTTTCCCGCTCTGGTACTGCAAGAAATGCAAATCAGTTTTGCTTCCCGAAGAGAAAGAGCTTCCCGTAGACCCAAGGGAGCAAAATTATCCGGGAAGGAAATGCAAGTGTGGTTCTTCACAGTTTAAAGCGGAGACAGATGTTATGGACACGTGGATGACTTCTTCATTAACTCCGGAGATAAACGCGGATTGGGGTGGAGAAGAAGAAAGAAGAGGCTTCCTGCCCATGTCGTTAAGGCCGCAGGCGCATGACATCATCAGGACTTGGGCATTTTATACGATTGTTAAATCCTATTACCATCATAACAGCACTCCCTGGAAGGAGATTATGATTTCCGGGCATGGCCAGGATTCTTCAGGACAGAAAATGAGCAAAAGCAGGGGGAATTTCATCATAGCAGAGGATGTTATCCAAAAATATAGCGCTGATGCCTTCCGTTTCTGGGCTGCTTCTGTTAAGCTGGGAGATGATCTGCCCTTCCAGGAGAAAGATGTTTTTACCGGACAGAAATTTGTCACCAAGCTCTGGAATGCGTCTAAATTCAGCTTTATGCATCTTCAGGATTACGATGTAAAAGAGAATTACGAAATAAAGAAAAATTATGGAATAAAAGAGAATTACGGAATAAAAGATAATTATGAAATAAAAGAGAATATCGAAGTCAAAAGAAGCCTTAAAGTAAATAAAACAAATAAGAGCATTGAAGCCAAAAATAAAAGTAAGGCGGCAGAAAAAAACAGCGAAATCTTTGACCGCTGGCTGTTGAGCAAATTACACAGATTGATAAAAACCAGCACGGAAACGTTTGAGAGATACGAATATTCAAGAACAAAAGCAGACGTGGAAAACTTTTTCTGGCATACTTTCTGTGATCAGTACCTTGAAATTGTCAAAGACAGGCTTTATAATCCCGGGATTAGGGGGAAAGAAGCTAGGAAAAGTGCCCAGCAGGCTTTGTTTGCTTCGCTTCAGGCAATTCTTAAGATGATGGCTCCGATAATGCCCCATATCACAGAAGAAATTTATCAGCTCTACTTTGCACAGAAAGAGGGCTGCAAAAGCATTCATATCTCCAGCTGGCCGCAGTACGATAAGGATTTGCTTGATGAAAATGCAGAACTTTGCGGAGATTTGGGTGCAGATATTATCAATGCGGTGCGTAAATACAAGTCTGAGCAACAGCTCTCTTTAAAAGAAGAATTTTCTACATTAATATTAAACAGCAAGGAAGCAGTGCCGGGCAGCAGGGATGCAAACATTGACTTCAGGAAAATGATTATGAGCATTTCCGCGGACTTGAAGGCAGTTTTAAGAGTAAAAGAGATTGTTTTTAAAGGAGAAACAAGCTTAAAAAGTGAGAAATTTTCTGTTAGGATTGGTTTGGTTAAATGAGCTTGTTAAATTAAGCCTGTTAAATAAACCACCAGCTTGATTAGGAGCTATAGGCTTAGTCGGGCAAATTTGAGCATAAATCGTCCAATAAATTTAAGCACAAATTTCCAATTTAAGCATAAATTTCCGAAAGCTTTTTAATTAAGAACAGCCAAACACCATTAGGAGCGTATATTTGGGGTATTCATATAGGGTATTCATATGCTTTAATATGTTCAAATGCTTTATACGTTCAAATAAAAATCTGAGGTGGGTAAACCATGGTTGAAGCTTATTGTGTGAAATGCAAAGCTAAGAGAGAGATGAAAGAAGGTAAAGAAGTAGCCATGAAAGGCAAGGGCGGAACTAAAAGAAGAGCAATGAAAGGAAAATGCCCTACTTGCGGCACAACAATGTTCAAAATAATGAGCAATAAGAAATAAAGCGGAAATAAAGCGTAAGGCAACAAAAATAAGTCTCTGTTGAAAATTAGCTTTAAAACTAGCTTTAAACGAGCTTTGTTTTTTTTATTTTGTTTTTTTAACTTTTGTTTTTTGAGGGCTTTGCGTGGATATTAACTGGTGTTAGCCAGCTTCTTAAAGTAAGAGAGCCTTCTCCTGTTATGAAGGATAATTCGTGCAGTAACCTGGCTCAACTTAGAAGTCACCCTTCTCTTCGTAATCATC